>JACPUR010000025.1 GCA_016192135.1 Candidatus Tectomicrobia bacterium
GAGCCCGCTCGAGACCACGGCCGTGAGGCCGGGGCCGCCGGTGCGCTGGCCCGTCAGGCGGAAGGTGAAGTCGATGAAGAGGCTGCCCAGGCCCGTCTTCTCCAGGAAGGCGCCCATGACGACGAAGATGACGATGAAGTTCGCGAACACCTCGACGATGAGGCCGGTCAGGCCGTCCGACTCGATCAGCAGGAACTCCGCGATGCGCGCCGTGCGGAAGCCGTCGTGGTAGAGGAGGCCCGGGGAGATCTTGGCGATTGGCGCGAAGTTGTAGAGCAGGAAGGCGGAGCCGATCAGCGGGATGATGGGCCCCACGATCCGCCGCGCGATGTCGATGCTGACGCAGGTGATGAGGCCCGCCGCGATCACCAGCGGAGTGGGGACCGGTCCGCCGATCCGTGACTGGAGGGCCACGTTGTTCGACATCCACCAGAGGACGGAGCCCGTGATGGCGGCCAGGTAGATCCAGTCCGAGAGGGCGAGCCGCTCGGGGATCTCGTCCCGGTTCGCCTCCCGCCAGTAGAGGGCGGCCCCCCCCAGGAGGCCCGCGGCGAAGGCCGAGAGCGCCCCCTTGCCCGCGAACTGGTCCCACATCGGGACGGGGTCGAAAAAGAGCCAGAAACCGAGGAGGACGACCAGGCCGCAGGCCGTGGCGAGGGCGCCCAGGTGGAAGAACTCGTCCAGCCAGCTGAACCCCAGGCGGAGGGAGGTCAGCCTCCCCTTGTAGTACAGAAGGCAGAGGAGGGCGATGCCGAGGATGAAGGCGCCCTTGAAGATCTCCTCGACCGGGGGGCCGAAGAAGGATACGTGGACGAAGAAGTAGGAGAAGGCCACGGCCAGGAGCGAGGTGACGATGCGGGCCGGGCCCTCCAGCCTGCGGGGGGTGACCACGCCCTCCGCGACGAGGCCGATCTTGATGAGAATCTCCAGGAAGCGCTTGAACATGGCTCCCCAAGCTCGGGCGAGAGAGAGGCGCGCAAGCCTCGTCATGAAAGAGGGGGGCGGCGGGGCGCCGCCCCCCTCAGCAAGCGTGACGCTTGGGCCGGATGGCCTAGAAGCCCTTCACGACTTCTGCCGGCACCTTGGTTCCGCGCTCCTTCCAGTACCGGGCGGCCGCCGGGTGGACGAGTATCTTGTTGGCCTTCAGGGGATCGAAGTCCCCGCTCAGGTCCTTCCAGTAGCTAGCGGCCTTGGAGAGCTGCTTGAGGTTCGCCGGGTCGGCGACCGTCTTGAGCATGTCGTAGATGGCCTGCTCGGACATGGACTTGTGGGCGATCCACCAGACGTCGTAGGCGATGCTGCGGGCGGGCGTGGTCACCCCCTTCACCTCTTTCTGGGGCGGGATGGTGATCGGGGAGTAGAACTTGAACTTGTCCGTGATCTTATTCTGCTCCGCCTCGCTCATGCTGACGTAGCGGACGGGCTTCTGGATCGAGAGCTGGGTGAGCGCGGGGATGACGAAGGGAACCCCCGCCGAGCAGAAGACGTCGATCTGCCGGTCGCCGAGGGCCCGGGCCGACTCAGCGAAGCCGAGGTAGCGGGCGTCGATCTTGTCCATCATGCCCAGGGCTTCGAAGATATTCACGCAGTTGACGCTGCTGCCCGAGCCGCGGTTGAGGAGGCTCACCTTCTTCCCGGCCATGTCGGCGTAGGACTTGATGGGACTGTCCGCCAGGACGGCGATGATCTGGCTCTGGGCCCGCACCTTGGCGACGACCCGGAAGGTCTGCTTGGCGCCGTCCTTCTTGAAGGCGTCCGTGCCGTGCCACTGCTGGTACACCTGGACGATGTGCCCCCACGCCGTGTGGAGCTCGCCCAGGGCCACCTGGCGGACGTTGGCCACCGACCCGCCGGTGGGGGAGTTCTGGAAGTTGTACTTGCTCCCGAGCTGCTTGTTCAGGAGCTGGGTGCCGGCCCCGACGGCGGGGGCCCAGGCGCCGCCCGCGGGGCCTCCACCGAAGCGATAGCGCTCGGCGGCCGTGGCGGGCGCCGCGGCGAGGGCCGCGGCGGCGAGCGCGGCCAGTATCCAAAGGCGTGCGATTCTCATGGATAGTTCCTCCCTATCTTGCGCCTCATCCGGCGCGGTCCATCGCTCCGGCAAGGACGCCCAAAAGATGCGGAACTTGAAGGAGGGCAGGCAACGGCCGGTAACTGCCCCGCCGCTCCGAAGTGAGGTGCAGCGGCAATAAGAGCCCGCAAATCAAGACAATCCCCTATGACGATGGGCCGATTATCAGATGCGTGCATGGGGTTGTCAAGAAACCGTTTTTCGGGGGGCCATCCTGCGCGCGCCAACGGCGTCCGCAGCGTGCGCCCCGTGGGCCGTTTGTGGTAAGGGGAGAGTGCCGTTTCCGGTGCGAATGCACGGGGCGGGTGCGGGGGCGTTCCCGCATCCCCTTTTGAGCGGCTCCAGGTCCTTCAGCCACGGAGGAGCGATGAAAGCGATCCAGGTGCATCAGTTCGGCGGTCCCGAGGTCATGAAGCTCGAAGACGCCAAGGAGCCCTCGGCGGGCCCCGGGCAAGTGCTCATCCGCGTGAAGGCGGCGGGGGTGAACCCGGTGGACACCACTTTCCGCTCGGGCAACCACCCGCTCGCGAAGTCCCTCAAGCTCCCCTGGACGCCGGGCGGGGACGCGGCGGGGGAGGTGGTGGCCGCCGGCCCGGGCGTGGAGGCCTTCAAGGCGGGGGACCGCGTCTTCGGCTCGGCCGCGACCGGGAGCTACGCCGAGATGGCCCTCATGAGCCCCACCCGCACGGCCCAGCTTCCCCAGGGCATGAGCTTCGAGGAGGGGGCCTCCCTCCCCGTCGTGCTCTACACGGCCTACTACGGCCTCGTGTACAAGGCGGCCATCCGGCCCGGCGAGACCGTCCTCATCCACGCCGGGGCGGGCGGGGTGGGCAGCATGGCCATCCAGATCGCCAAGGCGAGCGGCTGCCGCGTCATCTCGACCGGGAGCTCCAAGGAGAAGCTCGACTTCTGCAAGAAGATGGGCGCCGACGTCGCGATCAACTACCGCGAGGAGAATTTCGCCGATCGCTGCCTGAAGGAGACCGGCGGCCGCGGGGTGGACGCCGTCCTCGAGATGGTGGCGAGCGAGAACTTCGACAAGGACTGCCAGGCCCTGCGCCGCTCGGGGCGGATGGTCCTCCTCGGCTCGGGCACCGGCAAGAGCCCCCAGGGGACGGTGACGTATCCCCCCTTCTACTCGAAGGACATCGACGTGCGCGGCATGAGCCTCTTCAACGCCGAGCCCGTCTTCGCGGACATGATCCGGCAAGTCGGCCTGCTGCTCCGCGAGGGCAAGGTGAAGGCCCACGTGGGCCAGACCTTCCCGCTGGCCGAGGCGGCACGGGCCCACGAGACGCTGATGACGGGCAAGGTGCTGGGGAAGATCGTCCTTAAGGTCTGACCGCGGAGGGAGCGTCTTGGGCTACGAGGATATCCCCGACGGCATCGAGGGGACTCATTCCCTCATCGTGGCGGACGAGCATGTTCCCCCCCACCTGCGGGGGACGAACGCCGAGGTGGTCTCGACCCCCAGCCTCGTGCTGTTCATGGAGATAGCGGCCTTCCGCTCCATCGAGCCTTATCTCGCGCCCGGGTTCACGAGCGTGGGGACGGTGGTGGAGCTCAAGCACCTGGCCGGGACCCCCAAGGGCATGAAGCTGGAGGTGCGGTCCCTGCTCGTCGAGCGCGATCGGCGGCGCTTCGTCTTCGTCTGCGAGATCTTCGACGAGGTGGAGAAGGTGGCCGAGGGCCGGCACGAGCGCTTCGCCGTGCCGCGCGAGCGCAAGAACGAGAAGCTGGCCGAGAAGATCGCCAAGGTGCGGGGCCGGGCCTGAGCCGGGGGGCAGGGCCGGGGCCGGAGCCCGGCCCTGTGGACGAAGGGAGCCGATGGGCGCTCTGGACGGAATCCGGGTGCTCGACCTCACCCACTACGTGGCGGGGCCCTTCTGCACCCTCCTGCTGGCGGACCAGGGGGCGGACGTCGTCAAGCTCGAGCCCCCGGCCGGGGACGCCATCCGGCGCTTCCCCTCCTCGTTCGAGGGCGAGAGCCGCCTCTTCCTCGGCCTGAACCGCGGCAAGCGCGGCATCGCCCTCGACCTCTCCCGCGAGGAGGGCAAGCGGGCCGCGCGCGCCCTGGCCGCTCGGGCGGACGTGCTGGTCGAGGGCTTCCGGCCGGGGGTCGCGGCGAAGCTGGGCCTCGGCGCGGACGAGATGCAGGCCCTCAACCCCCGCCTCGTCTACGCCTCCATCTCGGCCTACGGCCAGACGGGGCCCTTGAGCGCGCGCCGGGGCATCGACCCCATCGTCCAGACCTTCGCGGGCATTCCGGCCGAACAGGCGGGCGGAGGGCCCCCCCAGCTCGTCCAGGGCCACTTCCTCGACTACTTCACCGGCGCCCTCGCGGCGAACGCCATCGCCCTGGCCCTGCTCGAGCGGGCGAGGACGGGGAAGGGGATGCGCGTCGAGGCCTCCCTCCTCGCCTCGGCGGCGGCGCTCCAGCAGGGGCGGCTCGTGTGGGCGGCGGACCGCGAGCCGCGCGAGAGCGTGCGCGACCTCCTGGGGGACCGCCTCGCCCGCATCTACGAGACGGCGGACGGCCACATCTACGTCTACCTCGACGTGGACGGCTTCTGGGAGCGCGCCCTGGCCGTCCTGGGCCTGGAGCACCTGGGCGGGGACGCGCGCTGGCGGACCTTCCGGGGCCGCCACGCCGGGAGAGGCGAGCTCATCCCCCGCATCCAGGAGGCCCTGCGCGCGGAGAGTTCCGAGGCCTGGGTGGCGCGCTTCGAGGCGGCCGGGGTGCCCTGCGCGCGGGTGCGCTGGCCCTGGGAACTCCTGGAGGAGGAGCAGCTTCGCGGGATGGGGATGCTGAAGGAGGTGCGGCACCCGGACTACGGCGCGCTCCGCCTCATCGGGGCGGCCTTCCAGGCCGGCGGCCCGGCGGGAGGGTCGGATCTCCCGCCGCCCCGCCTGGGCGAGCACACGGAGGAGGTGCTGCGGGAGGCGGGCTTCGCGCCGGAGGAGATAGAAGCCTGGCGGATCTCGGGGGCCATCCGTTGAGGGAGGAGCGCCCTCATCCGTTGACCGCCGGGAGGCCGTGCCCGTACCATCGGGGCATCGGCGATTCGCGCCGTTTCCTGCGGGACTCCGCTATTTTTCACTTTTCCTGGAGGATGACATGATCCGCAAGCTTCGCACCCAGCGCGACAACCAGCAGTGGATGCTCGACCTGGCGCTCCACATGCGCGGGCGCGTGCAGAACTTCGAGCGCGGCGATTTCCCGGAGGTGCCCCAGGGGAAGACCGCGCACAACTACCAGATGCTCCCCAAGATGTGGCGCCAGGCGGCCGAGCACCACGAGGCGCTCGCCAAGCGGGCCCAGCGCGAGGGTTTCAAGGCCACGGCGACGGAGTACTACGATCACGCCATCGAGGCCTACCGCATGGCCCAGCACCCGATCTTCTACGACGACAACCCGGTGAAGATCTACCTCTGCAACAAGCTGGACGAGATGGTGGACCGCCGCTCCGAGACGGCCACCTACCCCATCGAGCGGGTGGAGGTGCCCTTCCTCGAGGGGAAGAGCATCTCGTGCCTCCTGCACCTCCTGCCGGACCGCCGCAAGGCCCCCTGCGTCATCTACGTGCCGGGGATGGACCAGACCAAGGAGTCCTTCCCCTTCGCGCAGCGCAACGTGGCCGGCGAGCGCGGCTTCCACCTCATCTCCATGGACGGCCCCGGGCAGGGCGCCTCGAACATCCGCAAGATCCGGGCCGTGGGGGACAACTACGAGCGGGCGGGCGCGGCGGTGATCGACTACCTGATCCGGCGCCCGGAGGTGGACGCCTCCAAGATCGGCATCTACGGCATCAGCATGGGGAGCTACTGGTCGCTCCGGCTGGCGAGCTACGACCGGCGCATGGCGGCGGTGGCGAGCGCCGTGGCCTGCTTCAACCCCAACAACACCATCTTCACCATCTCCTCCCCGCGCTTCAAGCAGATGTTCATGTACATGGCCGGCATGAGCAACGAGGAGGAGTTCGATAAGATGGCCCGCCACATGACCGTGAAGGGCTACATGGACAAGGTGCAGTGCCCGACCCTCCTGGCGACGGGAGAGTTCGACCCCTTGTGCCCCCTCGAGGACGCCATCGAGGTGTTCGAGGACCTGACCTGCCCGAAGGAAATGTGGGTGTTCGAGAACCAATTCCATCCGCTCAACCGCCTGAAGAACCTCGGGGGAGCTGACCACCACCAGCCGATCCTGGACTGGCTCCACCGCGTCCTCGTGCAGGGGAAGCCGAACAAGCGCCGCGTCGCCTACGTGCGCGAGGGCGGCGACGGCCCCTTCGGCGACTGCGAGTGGACCCCGCCCGTCCGCCCCGGCCAGCCGTATTTCTAGAACTCGTCCCCGAGGGAGGGCTGATGAATAAGCTCATCATCACCAATTGCGCGGCGGACAGCCGAAAACATTCCGGGGCGCCGAAACGGCTACAGACGCCGGACGCCGTGGCGAATGCCATCCGGGAGAGCTGGAAGGCCGGCGCCTCCATCGCCCACATCCATGGCATCCCCATGAAGCTGGAGAGCTGGGAGCCGCTGACCAAGGCGGTCCGGGAGCATTGCCCCGAGGTGTTGATCCAGTTCGGCATTGCGGCGATGGGGCTGAAGGGCCGCCAGAAGATCATCCACCTCAAGCCCGACATGGCCTCCGTCGCCCTGGGCTCTCATGATTTCGCTTTCGTCGACGGCGACCTCATCATCGAGCACACCCGCCAGGAGATCGAAGATCAGGTTCGCCTCCTCAACGACAACGGGGTGAAGCCTGAATTCGAGTGCTTCAACCTGGGGCACCTCTGGAATCTGCAATGGCTCCTGGACAAGGGGCTGGTCGCCGAGCCCATCCTCTTGACCATCTTCTTCGGCTGGCCGGGAGGCTTTTATTCCCCGCCGACGGTCAAGGAGCTGCTTCACCGGATCGAGCACCTGCCCAAGGGATGCACCTTCTCCACCAGCGTCGCGGGCCTGACGCAGACCGCCCTTGAAACCGTCGCGATCATCCAGGGAGGGCACGTCCGCGTGGGCTTCGAGGACGAACCGTACTATGCGGAAGGGGCGCTCGCCGAAAGCAATGCCCAGCTGGTCGCGCGCATCGTCCGGATCTCCCGGGAGCTCGGCCGCGAGCCCGCCACGGTCGGCGAGACGCGGCGGATGTTGGGATTGCCGTGAGGGAGCTCATCTTCCTCATCCCGGCCCTCCTTCGCTGCGGATGGAGCATTCCCGCGCCGTAGGGGCGTTCCATGGGACGCCCTACATTCGTCAGGGCGGATGATGCCTTGAGAAGCCAGGCCCGTTGGACCCGCTGATCGCCGTCACGTTCTCCGTCACCTCGGCGGTCGTCTTCGCCAGCTTCAGCGTCCTGGTCCGGAAGACCCTCTCGGTGGGCTCGGCCTACGCCGGGGCGGTCATCAGCCTGGTGGTGGGCCTGCCCATCCTGGGCGGGCTCTCGCTCCTCTTCTCCTCGTGGGAGAGGCTGACCTGGGAGGCGGCGGCCTGGTTCGCCCTGGGGGGCCTCTTCGCGCCCGGGCTGGGGCGGCTCCTCCTCTTCCAGGGCATCCGCCACATCGGGGTGGGGCGCACCATGCCCCTTGTCATGCTCACCCCCGTCTTCTCGACCGCCCTGGCCGTGGCCTGGCTCGGGGAGCGGCCCGGCCCGGCCGCGTGGCTGGCCACGGCGAGCGTGGCCGCGGGATGCGTCCTCCTCTCCCTCAAGCCCGTGGGGGACGCGGACTGGCGGCGGGTCCACCTGCTCCTCCCCCTGGGGCACGCCGCGGTGCTGGCGCTCGCCTCCATCACCCGACGCCACGCCCTCCTCATCGCCCCCGACCCGATCATCGGGTCCTTCCTCGCCAACCTCGTCTCCCTGCCCTGCGTGCTGGCCTGCGCCCCGCTCTTCCCGCCGGAGGAGCGCTTCCGGGTGAACCGGACCGGGCTCCTCCGCTTCGGCCTGATCAGCGTGCTCAACACCTTCGCCTTCCTGCTCTTCTTCTCCTCCTTCCGCTTCGGGGAGGTCTGGCTCGTGGTCCCGCTCGGCTACTCGGCCCCCCTCTTCTCGCTCCTCTTCGCCCGCTTCTTCCTGCGCGAGGAGGAGAGGGTCACTTGGCAGAAGGGGTGGGGGGCCCTTCTCCTCTTCCTGGGGATGGCCATCATCGTCTGGCAGGCGGCGTGAGATGCCGGGGGCGCCATCGGTAGGGGCGGGGTTTCAAACCCGCCTCTGCGGAGGAGCCGGAGGACCCATGATTCACAGGAACATCACCGGCGGGATGGCGGTTGGTTTGCCCCCTCCCGCCGGGAGGTCGGGCCCGCATGGGCCCGAGGGGGGAGGGAGGGCCGCTCGTGGCATTTCCCCCGCCCCTTCCCCTCCCCCGGAGGGGGAGGGGGTCTGCGGTGCCTGGGCCGCCGCATGGGCCGATGCGGATTTCAAATCCATCCTGCGGACCAACCGGCAGGCCGGTGATTCGCAGGAACCTCACCGGCGCGATGCGTCCGTAGGGGCGCACGGCCGTGCGCCCCTACGGCAACCGGCCCGGTGATCCACAGGGCGTGGCATTTTCGGGTGATGCGCCCCCCTTCCCCCCGCGGCACATTTTCTGCACTATCTCCCTGATCGGCGGGGGGTTTTTTGGGGATCCCGGCGGGGAGGGAGGGAGAATCTTGCCCGTTTCGCCCGGCGGAGGCGGCTCGGACCGGCAAAAAGCGCTCGCCCTCCTGGGCCTCGCCCCGGGGGCGGAGAGGGCCGAGGTGCGCCGCGCCTACCGCCAGCTCGCCTTCCTCTGCCACCCCGACCGCCACCCGGGCCGGCCCGAGATGGCGCGGCGCTTCCAGGCGCTGAGCGAGGCCTACTGCCTCCTCCTGACGCTGGGGACGGGCCAGCCCGCCCCCCACCCGGCCTTCCCTCCCATGCCCCGGCGCGGGCGCGACCTCGAGTGCCGCCTGCGCCTCGACTTCCTCGAGGCGGCGCGGGGCGGGGAGTTCCCGGTGAGTTTCACCCGAGTGCGCCCCTGCCCGGCCTGCGAGGGAACGGCGGGCATGAAAGAAGGCTGCGCGGCCTGCGGCGGGAAGGGGGAGATCGCCGGGCGGGCGGCGGTGCGGGTCCGGGTGCCGCCCGGCATGGCGGACGGCGAGAGCCTCTGCCTCGAGGGCGAGGGCGACGCCGGGCGGGACGGGGGCCCGGCCGGGGACCTCCGCATCCTCCTCTCCTGCGGGGGCCATCCCGCCCTCCGGCGCCAGGGGCTGGACGTCTACGGCGAGGTGAGCGTGCCGCGCTTTAGGCTCGATGAGGGGGGCCCGGTGCGCGTCCCCACCGTGAAGGGGCCCGCGCGCGTCGAGATCCCCCCCCATACCCGGCCCGGGCGCGTCTTCCGGCTGCGCGGCATGGGCATCGACCGCTTCGAGGGGGGCGCGGGAGGCCGGGGGGATCACATCGTCCGCATCGCCGAGATGCCCGCCGAGCCCCTCGACTACGCCGAGAAGACGAGCCCCCGCTATCCCTGGAAGGCGAGGAAGGGGAAGGGGTAGGGGAAGGAAAGGGCGCCTATTGTCCTGTAGGGGCGTATTGCAATACGCCCCTGCACAGATATCGGACGGATTGGCAGGATGTCCTCTGTAGGGGCAGTTCGCGAACCGCCCCTACGAACGGAAGGCCAACCGGAAAACCGGGCGACGCTGGTTCGATGTCATTCCGAGCACAGCGAGGAATCTGCGCTCCCTGCCGCTTACGAAGATTCCTCGCGCCTCCGGCGCTCGGAATGACATACGGGTGCCCTTGATTCCTCTTTTTCTCCCGCAAGGGTCGAGATGCTTCCGCTCTGGGACGACGTAACGAAGGACTGGCGCGCGCCCCTCACCTGGCTCCTCATCCTGGCCAATACGGCCATCAGCCTCTACGTTTTCAACCTTCCACCGGACGGGCAGGCCGGGATCGTCGAGCGCTATGCCTTCCTGCCCAATCTCCACGAATCCCTCTCGCCCCGGCTCCTCACCTCGGCCTACCTGCACGGCGACTACCTCCACCTCATCTCCAACATGGTCTTCCTCTTCGCCTTCGGGCCCTCCCTGGAGCGCCGCCTGGGCCGCATCTCGTTCCTCGCCCTCTACCACCTGGCCGCCCTGGCCGGCTGGCTCCTCTACGCCGCCCTGGCCCGCGAGGTCGCCCCCGCCATCGGCGCCTCGGGCGCCGTCTCGGGCCTCGTGGCGGCCTACATCCTCCTCTTCCCGCGCGCCCGGATCTTCACCGCGGTCTGGCTCGTGTGGTTCTGGCGGGCTTTCTACATTCCCGCCTGGGTCTACATCCCGGTCTGGATCGCCATCCAGCTCGCGGGCGCCCTGAACCCCGAGGAGACCGAGATCGCCTACCTCGCGCACATCGGGGGAATCCTGCTGGGGCTGGGGTGGGGAGGGGTGGCGAGGATGAGGAGGAGATAAGGGGAAGGACAATGCGATTTCAGGTCAGTGCCAAGACATAGTAGCCTAAGCGATATTAATTTGGTAAAGTTTTAAGTTGTGCAAAACTGTATATAAATCAGAGAAGAGAGGCAATGGTAATTGTGGGAATAGTTTCGGGATTTGCACGGGCTTTCATTGGGGGTGTTTTTCTTCTGGCAGTTTTTATTGGATTACTTGAATTTGTTCTTGGAATCAAAATGGATTTGAGCCAGGGTAGTTATTTGGTCTTGCTCTTCTTGGCGTCAGCATTAGTCTACTTTTATTTGGCAGATCGCGATAGTCATGCTCTGCCAAAGTTAAACGAGGCGTTGAAATCCATCTTCAAATCGGCAGACATATCAATAAGAATGTGGGAAGAAAATGAATCTATTTTTTCTATTTTGAAGCCATCGGTTGATGTCTTGAATGAACGTTCGGAAATTAAGGCTGCACTTGCCCTTCTACGACAGAATAGTGAATCCATGCATTTGCATTTGATTGAGCTAAAGAAAGTTCTTGATTATGTGGAGAAGGATATCATTCGATCGGAAAAGGCCGAAGCAAATTTGACAGCATATGGTGTTAACGTTAATTCATTTGATACGCTATCTGACATCGGGGCGAGGCGGCAACATATAGATGAAATGAAGATGATAATACTTGCGTTGCGAAAAGCGTATGGCATCTCATAGTGGCAGATTATCTCCTTCTGTGACCCTGATAGATTTGAGGATAGCTCATGGAAAGGGATTTTCAAGAGTTTATGCATATATTCCTCGCCGCGACGCAAAAAATTGAGAATCATTATTTCCAATTGCCTGTGGCGGGGCGTGAGGCGGTCTATCGAGAAAGGGTTTATTGTTATGAGCTCTACCATTGTCTTAGAGAATGTTCTCCGTCTGATTGGCCATATGTGCTTTGTGGTGAGATTGACAAAAGTGGGCATCCTATCTTTAGGACGAAACGAAAGCCTGATTTTTTGGTCCATCTTCCCGGAAAACTGGAAAAGAATCTCGTTATTGTCGAGGTAAAACCCGTCAATGCAAAAGAAGAGTCCATTCAGAAAGATAATGAGACGTTGAGATATTTTCTTGATTCGGCTGGATATTCTCAGGCGGTGTATCTAATTTACGGCAATATGAGTGAAGGAAAGTTAAATAAATTCAAGGAAATTATGCGGAGTATATTTCTATCTTATCACGCAGAAAAGGTGCACTTGCTTTGGCATTCGAAGGCAGGTTCATCAGCTGAAATAATTGAATGGAAGTAACCTCAATAATTTATTCTCCCTCACGTCGCCGCGACGACCTTCATCCGCCCCCGCCGCCCCCGCGCGGACACGCGCTCCCGGACGACGATCTCCACGTCCTTGCCCAGGAGGGTGAGGAAGTTCATCAGCCGCTTGGTCGAGAACTTGGAGAGCTTGCCCCGCAGGAGGTTCGAGACGTCGGGCTGCTTGAGGCCGAGGATTTTGGCGGCGGCGGCCTGGGTGAGCTTCCGGTCCTCGATGATCCCGGCAATCTGGCTCGTGAGCCCGGCCTTGACGAGCAACTCGTCCGCGTCCTTGAGGCCGAGGTCCTTGAAGACGTTCCTGCTGCCTTCGACGATCTTGGGCTTCACCGGGGCCTCCCCGCGCCGACGCACCTTCGCGGGAGTATAGCCGTAGTTCTATATTTAAGACAACATGAATGCGGGGAGCAGGGACAGGCGCGAAAGAGGCGGAAGCGGGCGTTCTGCGGAGGCGGAGCCCTACAGCGGGCCCGCCCGATCGAGGACGGCGGGTTCCGCGAACGTTGGCTTGGCCGCCGGGATCCCCGCGGCCGCCGGGGCTTCGGCGACGGCCGCGGCCTGGGCGAGCCGCTCCTCGAGGCGCTCCTCGAGGTAGCGCTCCAGGATGGGCACGGCGGACTTATAGAGGCGGTGGCCCGCCCGCCAGAGGAGCCCGCCGAAGGCCGCGCCCGCCGCGAAGAGGATGGCCAGCGCCATGAACAGCGCGGCGTCCTGCCCGAGGATGTCGGCCGGGAAGCCGATGAGGGAGACGAGGAAGCCGGCGGCGTCCTTCAGGAAGGCCGACAGCTCGCGCAGGAAGAAGTCGATGCTTCGGGCGATCGCGCCCAGGAGGCTGTTCGGTTCCATGGGGATGCCCGGACGGCGGACGGGCCGAAAGCATGAGATGCCGGGAGAATGATATCACGCCGGGGGCGGAGCGGGCCTGTGGTTTTTCCCCGAAACCGGCGGGGGACGGTCCTTCAAGCCGGCCTCGGGTGAAGACCCGGGAGGCCCGCCGGCGCGGGGCGCCTTTACCTCCCCGCCTCGGGCCGCTCGAGCCAGACGCCCTCCTCGCCGTCCGTCTCCTTGAGGCGGACGTTCACGCGCTCGGCCCGCGCCGTGGGGACGTGCTTCCCCACGAAGTCGGGGCGGAAGGGCAGCTCCCGGTGGCCCCGGTCGATGAGGGCGGCGAACCAGATGCGGCGGGGCCGGCCGAGCTCCATCAGGGCGTCGAGGGCGGCGCGCACGGTGCGGCCGGTGAAGAAGACGTCGTCCACGAGCACCACGTGGCGGTCGGTGATGTCGGAGTCGAAGCGGGTGGGGCCCGAGCGCATCCCGCTGTAGGGGTGGGAATCGAGGTCGTCGCGGTGGATGCCGATGTCGAGGACGCCCACGGGCGGGCGCACCCCCTCCATCTCCTCGATGAGGGCCGCGAGGCGGCGCGCCAGGGGCTCCCCGCGCGTGCGGACCCCGGCCAGCACCATGTCCCGCCCCGGGCCGCTGCGCTCCGCGATCTCGGAGGCCATGCGGCGCAGGGCGAGCTCCACCTCGCGCTCGTTCAGGATGGTGGTCTTCGCCGCGGCGCTCACGGGGCAGGCTCTCCCAAGGTCACGGGAGGATGGTAGGGAGGCGCCCCCCGCCCGTCAACGGCGCGCGGCGGGTCTGTGAGGGAAGGCGGCGGCGTGTAGGGGCGGTTCGCGAACCGCCCCTACGTAAAGATAGGCCCCAGGTGATGGAATGGGCGCCTTTCGTCCGGCGAAGGCCGGCGGTCGCCCCTGCGGACGGGAAAGGCACCGGCGGCGTGTAGGTGCGGTTCGCGAACCGCACCTACGCAAGGAACAGGCCTCCGCCCAACGATGAAAACGCGCGGATCACCCCGCCCGGTGGCGGCCGAAGCGGCTTTCCGCGAAGGAGCGGGCCTCCTCCTCCGTGCGGACCCGGCCCTCGAGCTGCTCGTCCTCGAGGGCGGAGAGGACCTCGCCCAGGATGGGCCCTTTGGGAAAGCCCATCTCCATCAGCGCGTGCCCATCCAGCAGGCGCGGCGGCCGAAGCGCCTCCTCCGGGACCTCGGCCAGCATCTCCCGGCAGAAGTGGTGCGCCGTCAGGTCGCCGTGGCTGGCCAGGCAGTCCAGCCGGTGGAGCTCCAGCAGCTCCCCGAAGAAGGGCTCGCGCAGGAAGCGCTTGAGGCGGCTGGGGCGCATCTGCATGGCGTTCATGAAGCGCATGTGGTGGGCCACGAGGTCGCGGACGCGCGCGGCCTCCTCGCCCGGCATGCGGAGGCGGCGCGCGATCTCCTCCGCCATGCGGGCCCCCGCCGCGGCGTGGCCGTTGAAGCGGATGCGGTCCGTCACGGTCATGGTGACCGGCTTGCCGATGTCGTGGAGGAGGATGCCCCACGCCAGCGCGGGGGAGGGCGCCGCGGCCAGGCGGAACATGAGCCTCACGTGGGTCCACACGTCGCCCTCCGGGTGGAACTCCGGGGGCTGGGGGACGCCCTCCATCGCGGCGGCCTCGGGCAGCACCTCGCGGAGGAGGCCCGAGCCTATGAGGAGATCGAGGGCGCGCTCGGGACCCCTTCCGGCGAGCATGAAGGTCAGCTCGTCGCGCACGCGCTCGGCGCTCGTGCGCTGGATGCGCGGGGCGAGCGCCCGCGCGGCCTCGAACGTCGCCGCCTCGATCTCGAAGCCGAAGCGGGCCGCGAAGCGGACGGCGCGGAGCATCCGCAGGTGGTCCTCCTCGAAGCGCTCGCGCGGCTCGCCGATGGCGCGGACGAGGCGGCCCTCGATGTCGCGGCGGCCCCCCACGAAGTCGAGGACGCGGTCCTCCCCCGGATCGTAGAACATCCCGTTGATGGTGAAGTCGCGCCGCCGGGCGTCCTCCTCGGGCCCCGCGGGGTGGACGGCCACGGGCCGGCGCCCGTCGGCGTAGGCGTCGTCCCGGCGGAAGCGGGCCACCTCGTACTCCCCGTCCGCCATGAGGACGCGGACCACCCCGAACTGAGCGCCGACGGGGACGGTGCGCCGGAAGAGCCGCATCACCTCCTCGGGCCCAGCGTCGGTGACGATGTCCCAGTCCGCCGAGGGGAGGCCCATCAGCGCGTCGCGGACGCACCCCCCCGCCAGCAGGGCCTGGCGGCCCGCCTCGCGCAGCCTTCCGATGATGCGCAGCGCGCCCTCCGGGGCGGTGATGCGGGGCATGGCGTTCTCCCGTCTCAGGATGATACCTGATGCCAATCCAAACGATATCCCAGGGGCTTTCCTAGGGAAAATCTCCCTTGCCGGGGCTTCGCCTCCTCTGGTAGCGTCCCCTGCTAGCCGCGATTTCCCGCAGAGGGGCGTCCGATGGTTCGATTCCTGGCGTCCCTGGTCCTCGCGGGGCTGATCCTCCTTCCGGCGGCTTCCCGGGCGATGAACGAAGAGGCTCTCCTCCGCGGCGCCGAGGCCGCGGCGGCGGGCCGCTTCGAGGACGCTCTCCTCGTCTTCGATCGCCTCGCCAGGGAATACCCCGACCGGCCCGAGGGCCCGTTCTTCCGCGCGGCCGTCTACCAGTTCCTCAAGGGGCACTTCGAGCTGCCCGACTACAAGAAGGGCATGGAGGAGAGCCTCGCCCTCGCCATCTCGCTGGCGGAGGAGCGCATGCGCCGCGACCCGGCGGACGCCCGCGCGCACTTCTTCGCCGGCCTGGCCCATGGCATCCGGGCGGTCGAGGCGGTGAGCGACTGGAACTACCTGAGCGCCATCGCCGAGGGGCAGCGGATGGTCCATCTCCTCGAGCGGGCCCTGGCCCTCGACCCGGGGCTGGTGGACGCCTATTACGGGCTGGGAGTGTACCGCGTCCGGATGGCGCAGGTCCCCGTGATGCGCCCCTTGATGGGCGCCTCGCTCGACGAGGGGCTCGGCATGCTCCGCCGGGCCGCCGCCGGGGGCCGCTGGATGGCGGCGCTGGCCCGGGTGGACCTCGCCTGGGCCCTCTACCGGGAGGAGCGCTACGACGAGGCGCGGCGCGAGCTCGCCCCCCTGCTTGACCGGTATCCCCGCCACCCCCTCTACCAGCTCGCCTGGGCGGAGGGCTATTTCCTCGCCCGCGACTATCCCAAGGCGCGCGAGCAATTCTCCTCGCTTCAGGGCAACCTGTCCGGGAAGCCGGACCGCTTCTCCCACTTCTACGGGCGCTTCGCCCAATGGCGGGTCGCCCGCTGCGACTACGCCATGGGGCGCTACGCGGAGGCGGGCGTCGCCGCTCGCGAGGTGATGGACGCCCCGGACATGAACTCCTCGCTCCTGCGGCAGGTCCGCAAGGGAGCGGCGGCCATGCTGGACCGGATCGAGAAGAAGAACGCCCAGCTCCGCGGCGGGAGCTAAACCGCCCCGGCGCCCCGCCCTGCCGTTCCGGGGGAAAGGGGTCGCCCTGAACCCGCTGGATACGGCTTACGGCGGTGGGTCAGTTCGATGTTTTTGCTGTCGTTCCGAGCGCCGCAGGCGCGAGGAATCTGCTTCTAAACGGCAGATTCCTCGGTCGCCTTTTTTTAGGTCCTCCAGGCGGCGAGCCGCCTGGGCGGGCTTCCTCGGAATGACATCTCTGCGTGCTGCTCAAGTTGACCTGCCACCCGGCTTGCCCGCGGCGCCCGGAACAATCAGAATAAAGCCCAACTAGGAAATCTTTCCTTTTCCCGTCCTCTTGACGTGAAGGAGATGTGAATTCCATGCGAGCCGTCCGCGTGCACCAGTTCAACCTCGACGTTCCGATGCGCCTCGAGGAGGTCCCCGATCCCCAGCCGGCCGCCGGGCAGGTGCTGATCCGGACCGGCGCCGCCGCCATCAACCCCGTGGACGTGGCCATCCGCCAGGGCGTCCACCCCTACGCCAAGCTGGTGAAGCCCCCCTACGTCCCGGGGGCCGAGGCGGCGGGCGACATCGTCGCCCTGGGGCCGGGCGTGCAGGGCTTGAAGGTGGGCCAGCGGGTCTTCGGGCGCGCGGTGGGCGGGGGCTACGCCGAGCGCGTGCTGCTCGACGCGCGGGGCACGGCCGAGCTCCCCGAGCGCTACAGCTACGCCGAGGGCGCGTCGATCACCGTGGCCTACGGCACCGCCTGGAACGCCCTGGTGATCAAGGCCGAGGCGGGGCCGGGCGAGACGGTGCTCATCCAGGGCGGGGCCGGGGGCGTCGGCATGGCCGCCGTCCAGCTCGCCAAGCGCCTGGGCTGCCGGGTGCTGGCGACCGTCAGCTCCAAGGAGAAGGCGGACTTCTGCCGCCTCATGGGCGCCGACGAGACCATCAACTACAAGACCGAGGACTTCGCCGCCCGCTGCCAGGAGCTGACCGGGGGCCGCGGCGTGGACGTCATCGTCGAGCTGGCCGCCTGCGACAACTTCGACAAGGACCTCGACGCCATCCGGGTGGAGGGGCGCATCGTCGTCGTGGGCACCGGCACGGGCAAGGGCCCCAAGGCGGAGTTCCGGGTGCCGGCCGCGATGACGAGGGACGCGCGCGTCATCGGCATGGCCGCCATCAACCTGGCGCCCAAGCTGCCGGAGGTGTTCCGCCGCTTCGGCGCCCTCCTCAAGGAGGGCCTCAAGGTCCACGTGGACCGGCAGGTGCGCCTGGACGAGGCCAACGAGGCCCACGACCTCGTGCTGAGCGGCAAGTTCCTGGGCAAGGTGGTCATCACCGCCTGAGGGGAGGCAGGGAAAACCGCAGACAGGAGGAACAGATGAAAGCCGTGCTGGTCAAGAAGTTCGGCCTCGACACGCCCCTGGCGGTCGAGGAGGTGCCCGAGCCCCGGGCGGGCGCGGGCGAGGTGCTCGTCCGGGTGCGGGCGGCGGGGGTGAACCCCCTGGAGATATCGGTCCGCAACGCCGCCCATCCCAGCGCCAAGCTCCTGAAGCTCCCCTACATCTGCGGCACCGACATCGCGGGCGAGGTGGAGGCCGTGGGCGAGGGCGTCAAGACCTTCGCCAAGGGCGACCGCGTCTGGGGCCGCGCGGCGGGCGGGGCCTACGCCGAGAAGGCGGTGCTCGCCGCGGCGGAGACCGGAAGGCTCCCCAAGGCCATGTCCTTCGCCGAGGGGGCCTCGCTGGCCATCCCGCTCCTCACGGCCTGGAACGCCCTCGTCGTCAAGGGGGAGGCCCAGGCGGGGGACGCCGTCCTCGTGCAGGGGGGCGCGGGGGGCGTGGGCCAGATGGCCATCCAGCTCGCCCGCCGGATGGGCTGCCGCGTGTTCGCCACCGTGAGCACGGACGAGAAGGCCGACCTCTGCCGCCAGCTCGGGGCCGAGGCGGTGATCTTCTACAAGAAAGAGGACGTGGCCGCGCGCGTGATGGAGCTGACGGGAGGCCGGGGGGTGGACATCGTGGTCGAGACGGTGGCCGCCGAGAACCTGCCCGTCTCCGCCGGCATCACCTGCGTGGACGGCAAGGTCATCATCGTGGGCAACGGCACCGGCAAGGGGGGGCAGGGCACCTTCCAGCTCCGGGACGCCATGGGCCGGGACGCGCGCATCATCACCCTCGCCTCGGGCTACCTCAAGCCGCGCCTGCCCGAGATCCTCCGGCGACTCGACCCCCTGCTCGAGGCGGGCGCCCTCCGGCCCCACATCGGCAAGGAGATGCCCCTCGGCCAGGCCGAGGAGGCCCAGAAGCTCCTCCTGAGCGGAAAGTTCCTGGGGAAGATCGTGCTCAAGCCGTAGGGCGAAGAATCCAACGCCGGATGCGAGGTTCGTCTGTAGGGGCGCACGGCCGTGCGCCCCTACGTCTTTTGGGCACCACCCAGGACGCCACGCAAGACGTCATCCTGAGCGAAGCGAAGGATATCGGTGTGGATTTTGGTCTGTATTCAAGGACACACCGATATCCTTCGGTCGCCCTTTGTGGTTTCCCCGCCGGTTTTGCCGCCTGGGCGGGCTCCCTCAGGATGACCTCGCTCTTCCCCCCGAAAAATGTTCTTCGGAGCACGAACCAGCGCGAAAATGGCGGAAATTGCTGTAACCGGCTTTCCCGCCGGAGGGCGTATGTTGCCCCCCGGGGCGGGCGGCCGCCCGGGGGGAGGCGGTATTTCGTCCGTAGGGGCGGGTCTCAGACCCGCCCCTACGGAATAGGGCGGGGCCACGCGTCTGCCGGGGCGGTTTTCGGAGCCGTCTCTCGGAAGTAACGGCTAATAACGCTTAATAAGGGAAAAAGGGGGTAAAAAGCCCCCGCGCTGGTCAGACCACCCCCAGCGCCTTGCGGAGGTTCCGCACCCGGCCGGCGTGGTCGGTGTGGGCGACGGGGGGGAGGGGCTCCTTGTTCGTGACGGGGAGGACGACGAAGTGGGGGCCCTCCTCGGCCAGCAGCCGGGGGAGCTGGGCCTCGAACTCGGCCAGGGTTCCGATGCGCTCGACCTTGCCCTTGCCGGTCGCGCCGCCCCCGTGGAAGCCCGCCGCCCGGGCCAGCTCGAAGAAGTCGGCCCGGGGCGGAAGGGGCTGGCCCCCCACCATCTCGTAGGTGTGGTTCTCGAGGAGGAGGATGAGGAGGTTGCCGGGCGCGTAGGCCGAGTAGGTGACGAGGGAGCCGAGGCTCATCAGGAGGCCCCCGTCCCCCTTGAAGACGATGGTCTTGCGCTCGGGCCGGGCCATCGCCAGGCCCATGCCGAAGTCGGCGGCGTGGCCCATGCCGAAGGCCAGGAAGTCGAAGTCGAGCTCGTGCCGGGAGACGAGGGGCCACTGGAGGGTGGTGGTCATGGTCATGACCACGATCTCGTTCGTGCGCCGCGCCTGGACGGCGCGCAGGAGGTCCATTCGCTCGATCATGGCCGGAAGGTGAACCCCGTGACGACGGCGGCCGGGAACGAGGTTTCCCCGGCCGTCTTGTCCATGGTGTCGAGAAGGGGGAGGTCCTCGTCCCGCATGAGGTGCCAGTGGGGGATGCCGTAGGCCGAGAGCACGGGCTCGGTGTAGGTGTAGGCCGAGTCGATGGGCTTCCTGTTGGCGATGGCCCCGGCGTAGCCCCGCCAGCCCACCATGAGGCGCAGCGGAATCTTGGGGCCCAGGCCGCAGCCCCGCAGCGAGTCGCCCGCCTCGAAGAGGCCCGTGCACTGGACCACGACCAGGGGCTTCCGCCCGCCCGTCCAGAGCCCCGCGGCGATGGCCATGGACTCGCCCTCCCGGCAGGGCGTGATGAGCTTGATGGACTTCGAGCGCCCCGCCGCTTCGTGGAGGAGGCGGCTCTCGCTGTCCGGGATCATGACGACGTGGGTGAAGCCCAGGGACTCGATCTTGGCGAGCGTCTTGGCCGCGCTCGCCCCTCTCTCGCTCACGGCGGGTCTTCCTCCGAAGATGGCTCGTCCCAGCGCGAGGGACTATGCACCGCGGCTAATCGGATGGTCAACTCCCAATTGAGTTGCGGAGTAGGATATTCTGGCCGGGGCGTCGATGGGTTTCATGTAGGGGCAGCCCCTGCGGTTGCCCCCCATGAGGGCGGGCACAAGGCCCGCCCCTACAGCGGCCTCTTCGGGAGATATGCCAAGCGGAGGACCCATGAGCCAGCTTCCAATTATCGCCGTCACGATGGGGGACCCGGCCGGGGTGGGGCCCGAGGTGTGCCTGAAGGCGGTCCGCTCGCCCAAGGTGCGGCGCTGCTGCGTGCCCCTCATCGTGGGGGACCTGGAGGTCCTCCGCCTCCACGCGAGGAAGATGCGCCTGCCGGGCCGCCTCGCGGCCGTGGCCCCGGGGGGGCTGCCGGTGAAACTCGGGGCGGAGGCGCCTGCCCCCGTGCTGGACCTCGCCAACGTCCCCCCGGGGGAGCGCGCCTTCGGGGAGGTGCGCCCCGCCCTGGGCCGGGCGGCGGGGGAGTACGTCGAGCGGGCGGTCAAGCTCGTCCAGGAGGGGGCCTGCCGGGCGGTGGCCACCGCCCCCATCCAGAAGGAGGCCTTCCAGGCGGGGGGCTACAACTTCCCGGGCCACACCGAGTTCCTCGCCCACCTGACGGGGGGGCGGCCCGTCATGCTCCTCTGGCACGGGCGCTTCCGCGTCGCCCACGTCTCGACCCATCTCTCCCTGCGGGCGGCGCTCCGCCAGGTGAGGCGCGCGAACATCCGCCGCACCGGAAAGATTTTCGCCGATGCGCTTCGCGCCTACCTCGGCCGCCCGCCGCGCCTCGGGGTGGCGGGCCTCAACCCCCACGCGGGGGAGGGGGGTCTCTTCGGCCGGGAGGAGATCGAGGAGATCGCCCCCGCCGCCGGGGACCTCCGCGCGGAGGGGATCGACGCCCGGGGGCCCGAATCCCCCGACACCATCTTCGCCAAGCTGCGCGGGGGCCTCTACGACGGCGTCCTCGCCATGTACCACGACCAGGGGCACATCCCGGGCAAGCTCCTCTGCTTCCGCTTCGACGAGCGGGGCCGGGGGAGTGTGCGCGGGGTGAACGTCACCCTCGGCCTCCCCATCGTGCGCACCTCGGTCGAGCACGGCACGGGCTTCGAGATCGCGGGCAAGGGCGTGGCCGACGAGTCCAGCATGGTGGACGCGATTGTGCTGGCGGCGAGGCTGGCGAGGGGGAGGGGGAGGGGGAGGGGGAAAGAAAAAATGTAGGGGTGTTCAATTGAATACCCCTGCGGAACGAAACGTGGACGCCTACGAAGGTGCCGTGACACAATTGATGCTGGGTGCCTCGCCGTGGGGGGATTCGTGAATGGACATCAACCTGGAAAAGCTGGAGGAGGAGGCGCTGAAACTCACGCCGGGCGAGCGCGCCGCGCTCGCGCAGAGATTGCTCGCGAGCCTCGATGAGGATACCGGGATCGAAGAGGACTGGGCCGCCGAGGTCGAGCGCCGGATAGCGGAGGTCGAGCGCGGCGCGGTCCCGCTCATCCCCATCGCCGAGGCACTCGCACAGGCTCGCGCGTCACTGAAGTGCTGACGCGAAAAAAATAAGGGGCGTGCGCCGTACGCCCCTACAGAATCCCATCAGCGTGTCCCGGATTTTCCCCTACGCCATCTTCTGCCACACCCAGATGACGCGGCCGATGACGACGTCCTCGATGCGGTCGCCCGACTTGAGGTCGATGTGCTCGAACTCCCCGGCCGGGCGGTCCTCGACGAACCACAGGCGGTTGCCGCTGCGGCTCAGGCGCCGGACGGCGTTGACGCTGGCCTCGGAGGAGGGGCCCTTGCGGGAGAGGGTATTCACGGCGTAGTAGGCGTCGGGCTGGATCTCCTTGTCGTCGCGGTCGACGATGGCCCGGCTGCCGGCCCGCAGCGGCGGGTTCATGTTCTTCACCCACTCGCCACGGAGGTCCAGCGCGACGAGGTTGGGGCGCCCGGCCGTCTGCTGGACGGGGAGGATCTCCCACTCAGAGACCTTCTCGACCCGGATCTTGCCCGGGCTGGCCGCGGCGCGGGGGTCGACGAGGGGGATGCCGGTGTAGCCGTCGCGCTTGCGCCTGCGCTTGGTGGCCACCCCGGCCTCGTCGGGGAGGCGCACGTCGATCTGCTTCTGGGCGCGCTCGAAGGGGGAGGCCCCGGAGCCGAAGATGAGCCAGTCGCCCGAGACGCCGAAGTTGTCGGCCAGGAACTTGATGAAGGAGAGGCTGACCTCGGTGAGGCCCTTCTCGTACTGGCTGATGATGGCCTGGGAGAGCCCCGCGCGGTCGGCCAGCTCGGTCTGCTCGAGCTGGTTGAAGAGGCGGATCTCGCGGACCCTGGCTCCGATGGCTTCGCGGGCGCTTTTGTCGAGCCGCAGTTTCATGGCTTCAGGCCCTCAATGGAAGGAGCGACGCCTCTTCCCTATCATACCGCGCGGGCGGGAGATTTCTATGAACCAGATCACCGATTCAGTCTCAATTTGAAACTACATGGTCGAGATAGTGAAATCAAGATCGAAAATCGCATTTCTGGGGCGAATCAGTCATTTCTTATCCATTTCCCGGCCGAAACAGTGCAAACAGTCAAAACCGCGACGGCCTCCGCCCCCGCCCCTTTGAGCGCGTGGGCGCAGGCCGAGGCCGTGCTCCCGGTCGTGAGCACATCGTCCACCAGGAGCACCCGGGCGCCGTCGAGCCTCTTTTCGGACCGAAGCCCGAAGACCCCCCGGAGGTTGCGGCGGCGCTCCCGCCCACGAAGGCCCGTCTGGGGCGAGGCATCCCTGCGGCGCTCAAGAAGCGGCTCGAAGGGGAGGCCGAGCCGCCCGGCGGTCTTCCGGGCCAGGAGCTCCGACTGGTCGAAGCCGCGCTCGCGCCAGCGGGCAGGCGAGATGGGCACGTGGGTGACGCGGGCGCCTTCTTCCAGCCAGCCGCCCATCTCCTCCTCGGCCAGCCGCCCCAGCAACTGGCCCAGCTCGGAGGCGATACCGGCCCTCCCCCCGAACTTGTAGAGATGGATCAGCTCCCGGAGCTGGCCTTCCATGGGCCCCGCCGCCCGCGCCAGGTCGAAGGCGGGAGGGGCTTCGCGGCAGGCGGCGCACAGGTGGCCCGGGGAGTCGCGGAGGGCGATTTCGGATTCGAAGGGCTTGCCGCAGCAGGGGCACCAGGGCGGCTCGAGGCGCTCCAGCGCGTCCAGGCAGGGCTGGCAGACGGCGCGCGGGCTCCCGAGGCGGAGGCGGTCCCCGCAGAGGGGGCATTCGCGGGGGAGGAGGAAATCGAGCGCGCCCGACAGCAGCGTCCGGAGCCGGGCGGAGGGCACGGAAGCGGCCGGGTCAGGCCTTCTTCCGGAGCTGGATGCGCTTGCCGGGGACACCGCTCTGCCCAGCCTCCTCGCCAAGGCGGCGGAAGCGGATGAATTCGGCCACGATGGCGACGGCGATCTCGCCCGGCGTGTCGGCCCCGATCTCGAGGCCGATGGGCGCGTGGACCCGCCGGAGGAGCTCGTCCTGGTCGAAACCCTTGTCACGGAGGTGGCGGTAGGTGAGCAGCACCTTGCTCTTCGAGCCGATCATGCCGATGTAGCGGGCGGGCGTCTTGAGCGCCCACTCGAGGACCACCTCGTCGTTCGCGTGCCCGCGCGTGATGATGGCCATGTAGTCCGACTCGTCCACCGGGATCTTGCCGAAGACGGCCGGGAACTCGCCGACGTAGAAGGCCTCCGCCATCGGGAAGCGCTCCTGGTTGGCGAAGGTGGGCCGGTCCTCGACCACGGCGACGCGGAAGCCCGCCAGGTGCACCGCCTGGGCCACGCAGAAAGAGACGTGCCCGCCGCCGAAGAGATAGACCAGCGGCTGGCCGGTGATGGGCTCCAGGAAGATTTCGGTGCCCTCGCCGGGCTGGCGGCGCCGCTTGCCGGTGCGCTCCTCCTCGCTCGCGAAGGTGAGCACGGAGGGCTGCCCGTTGCGGATGACCTGGGAGCTCTCTCGCCAGAGCTCGGCCGAGTACTCGGGGATCTCGCCCCGCGCGCTCCCGTCCCGGCGGATGAGCTGCTTCCGCCGCCCGGCGGGCAGGTCGCCCAGGCGCCCCGGCTGGACCACGGTGGCGAGGGCGGCGCTGCCGCCCCGGCTCCGGATGTCGGCGATCTCGGCGAGCAGGGCGCTGTCGTACGCATCGAAGGGCTCGACGAGAATGTCCACGACGCCGCCGCAGATGTGGCCGCTGTCCCCCGCCTGCTGGGCGGTGAGGTCGAACGTCAGCTTCTCGGGTCGGCCGCTCTCCATGATGTTCATGGCCGCCTGCCACACCTCGGCCTCGAGGCAGCCCCCGCCCACCGTCCCCACGGTGCTCCCGTCCTGGCGGACCAGCATCTTCGCATCCCCGCTCATGGGGGCCGACCCCTTGCGCGCCACCACGGTGGCCACGGCGCCGCGCTGCCCGGCCTTCTTGAGCTGGTACATCTCGCGGAAGACGTCCTGCTGGCTCATGGTTCCTCGGCAAAATAAATGCAGCCGCCCCCTCGGGTCAGGCTGCGGGGAATTGATGAGTTATGCCCGGGCCGCCGCCGAGAGAAGCGCAGAGGATCCTCTCGATGGGACCACGGGGAGTGCCCGCAACGCTCCATATAATATAGGCGGTTTCCTTAAGTTTATCAAGATCCATCGCGTCCGCCTGGTTCAGCAGGACGAGCTTGCGCGCGCCCCTTGGCGCCCCCTTGAACAGCCCCTCCGGATGTCCCGCCAGCCGCCCGACCGCCTCGGCCGTGACGGGAGCTCCGGACGGGAGTCCCGTTATTTTCCTCAGCAAATCGGAGCGGAAAGCATGCGCCTCGTCCAGCGGCGCGCCCAGCGCCCGGAGCCCCACGACGCCGACGACGGCCTCGGCCCAGGGGGGAATCACCGGCTCCTCCGGCCCCGGCGCCTTGATGGGGAGCCCACGGGCGCCGTCCGCCTCGATGAGGAGCACGCCCGCCCCTTCCCGTAGGGCCTCCAGCTCACCAGGGGCGAAACCGTCCAGCTTCATCCGGCGAAGGGAGGGCTCGCCCGGAACCGGCGCTTCACCCAGGCGGGCGCGGGCCAGGGTGAGGGGGCCGGAGTGCTCCCCGCTCCAGGCGCCGAGGGTCCGGGCGAGGGATGAAGCCTCGCCCAGCAAAAGGAGCGAGCCCTCCCCGGGCGCGAAGATCTTGGTGGTGGTGGTCAGGAGGGCGGGGCGCCAGCCGGCGGCGTGGCACTCGGCGGCCAAAGCTGCGAGGAGGCTCGTCTTCCCGCCCGCGCCCACCGCGGCCACGGCCTGGCCGCGCCGGAGGCCCAGGGCGCGGAGCAGCGGGCCTTCGCTCACCAGGCGCCTTCCCGGCTGGCTCCAAGAAGCTCGCGGCGCAGGATGCGCACCAGCTCCTCGGAGAGCTGCGGAAGGTGCCGCACCACGATGTGGTTCGGGTAGATCTGCTCGACGAAGGGATCGACGACGCCCACCCCGACGACGCGGATGCCCAGCTTCTCCAGTCGGCTCACCGTCTCGATGAGGTGGCTCGCGTCGCCGTTCGGCTGGCCGTCCGAGGTGATGATGATGATCTTCTCGCGCTCGGGCCGGAGGAGGAGCCTGCGGTAGGCGAAGAGGAGATGCTCCTCGTCCCAGTTGTTGAAGCGCGGGTAGATGTTCACCATCCGGTGCTTGATGGGCAGGAAGTCCTCGTCGAAGGCCTTGTACACGCGGTGCTGGAGCGGCGAGTGCCGCATGTGGCGGAACTTGAAAGCGGGGATGTGGCCCAGCGCCGCGGCCATGGCCGCCTCGGAGCTCTCGGTCGAGTAGCCGATGACCTCGAAGGGCACCTTCAGGCGGTCGAGCACCTCGGCGAAGAAGATGGTGGCCTCGCGCGCGGCCAGGTACTTCGACTCGCGGTTCATGCTCCCGCTCTCGTCCACGAGCAGGGTGAAGCAGACGTCCAACCGCTCGGGGCTCTCGCGGCGCTGGAAGAGGCGGTAGCGCCCGAGCCGCTGCTTCCAGAGCTTGGGGGTGTTGAGCCGGCCCGAGCGGTGGGAGCCGCTGTAGCGGGTGTAGGTGCGCTCGCGGATGATCTGCATGAGCTTCCAGGCCAGCACCTTGATCTGGCTGCCCGCGTTCTGGACGACCGCCTGGTACTCCTCGGGCTTCCCCTCGGGGGGGACGACGATGGTCCGCTCGTCGGGCAGGGCCGCCGTCGGGTGCACTTCCTTCTTGTGCCCCTTGAGCTCGAACCAGGGCGAGGCCCAGTGGCCGAGCTTGGCCAGCTCCTCCGGGGTGAGCTCCAAAGGCTCCCCCTCGGCCTCGATGGGCTCCGCCTGGAGCTCCTGGCTCTTGAGCTCGACGGCGTCGTCCTGCTCGCCCGCCGCGCCCTGCTCCTGGATCTTCTTGAGCACCTCCTCGGGGATGCCGGTGGCGGCCATCTCCTCGGCGGCCTGGGCCATCTCCTCCTCGGTCAGGAAGCCCCGCACGGCCTCGTAGATCTCCCGGGCCGCGCGGAAGGAATCCGCCGCGCTTCCGGCCCGGCAGGCGCCCTCCACGGCGGGGGCCGCCCCCCGCAGGAAGGCGGCGACCTCGGGTTCGAACCATCCCGTGCGCAGGGCGCCCGGCCCGGAGGGGGCCGCTCCCGGCTCGAGGCCCACCCCGCGCAGGTAGAGTCCCCACTGGACCTCCAGGAAACGGGGGAGCTGGCCGGCGGCGAGCTGCCGCTCCGCCTCCTCCAGCGCGGGGCGGATGAAGGAGCGGAAGTTCTTGCGGGTTCCGGGGAGGGCGTCCGCCAGGCGGTTCTCGCAGCGGGCGTCCTCGAGCGCGTGCCAGACCTGGAAGAAGCCGGGGCGCGCCTGGTTCTCCCGCAGCGCGCGGGCGGCCCACTTGAGAGTGCCCTCGCGGCGGTGGGCCACCTCGATGAGGGTCATTCCCTTCTGGTAGCGGAGGACGCGGTCTTCCTCCAGATCTCCGCTGTTGAGGCGGGAGAGGGTGCGGACGGGATCCTCGATGTGGATGGTCCGCCCCTCCGGGCCGGAGCCCTCGCCGTAGCGCAGGGAGAGGTCGTAGTCGTGGGAGGCGATCTGGGCCAGGGCTTCGAGGCGGGCGCGGCGCCTTTCCATGGCGGCCCCCTGCTAGAAGTGGTTGTCCACGATGTCCTCGAGCACCTTCGCGTCGAAGGGGTTCACCTTGCTGAAGACGGTCGAGGCGGCGGCCTCCATGGGGTCGAACTGGGCGGCCATCCGCGCCCAGTCGATGAGCCGGCGGGTGCTGAAGGTACAGAAGATCTTCTCGTTCCGCATGGCCTCGCGCGCGTCATGCGCCACGCGCACCATCCGCTCGACCAATGCGCGGTCCTCGTTGCCGCTCTGGCGCATGACCACCTTGATCTCCACCTCGAGGGGGAGATACTCCATCCGGATGGTGACCGGGAAGCGATCGAGGAGGGCCTCGTTCAAGGGCTTCGTGCCGCCGTAGCGCCGGTCCTCGTGCGGGTTCATGCTGGCGAAGAGCCGGAAGCCCGGGTTCGGGTGCACGATGCGGCCATCGTACTCGGAGAGCACGATCATCCGGTCGTCGTCGAGGAGGCTGTGGAGGCAGAAGGCGATCTCGGGCAGGCAGGCGTTGATCTCGTCGATCAGCAGCCAGTCGCCCGCCTCCATCGCCTCGATCAGGATGCCGTTCACCCAGTAGGTGCCCCGCTCGTTGATCATGAGCTTGCCCACGAACTCGTCCACCGTGGTCATCCCGTTCAGGTTGACCCGGCGGAAGCCGTTGTTCGTGACGTGGGCCAGGTGGCGCACGGCGAGGGTCTTGCCCACGCCGGTTTCCCCGATGAGGAGGACGGGCAGGTTCTGGCCCACGGCCCAGGCGATGCGCTCAAGGGAGTCGCCCGCGGGCAGGTAGAACTGCGGGGCGGGGAGGAACGGGTTGTCCTTGTGGGGGTTGATCGGAATGGCGCTCCGGCCGACCCGGTAGGTACCGTTCTCGACGGTTTCGGTGAGGATGCCGACGCTCAATGGGCTCGCTCCACGGTGGAATGTACGCCGAACAGGAACATCATGATGGCCTCGAGGACGCCGCCGGCGACCGCCCGCGATTTGTCCGAGATGGTGAAGCAATGGGCGGGCTTGGCGCGGGGATCGACGTCCCCCACCTTGAAGCCCTCGGTCACCTCCAGTCCCTCGCGGACGAGGCCCCGCAGGACGCCCGCGATCTGGGCCCTCACCTCCCGCCCCGCGACGAGCCCCACCGGCTGGCCCTTCTCGACGCGGTCGCCAATCCGGCAGATAGGCTCGAAGCGGCCCCGGGCGGGGGAGCGCAGCAGGCGCTCAGTGGTGTAGCCCCCGATGTCGCCGGGCACCCCGGTGTTGGGCTCGGCCGGGCCGCTCAGGATCACCCGCCCGATGTCGTGCCCGCGCGCCGTCTCGATCACCGCGTGCGCGTCCTCGCCGGCCGAGAATCCCGGGCCGAGGGCCACGACCACCCCGGCCTGGTCCATCCGGGTGCCGAGGTTTCTCTTCGCGAGGATGGCGTCCACCAGGGCGGCCGGGCGGGCGAGGGAAACGATGGCGGCCTCCGGGTCCACCACCACGGGCACCACCCCCTCCGCCAGGAGGGCGCGGGCCGCGGCGAGCTTCTCTCCGGGGGTGCCGCCCTTCGCGGGCCGGGCCTCGACTCCCTCGACCTCAATGCGGCCCGAATAGAGGCACTCCGCGAAAGCCACTGTGCGCCGCACCATGGTCGGGTTCTCCACCTCGGTCACAATGACCGGGAAACCGGCCCGGAAGAGGCGGTGGGCGGTGCCGGTGGCGAGGTCGCCTCCCCCCTTCACGACGACGAGGGAGCCGGCGACCGAACGTTTCTGCACGATAGCGATTCCTCCCTCAAATACAGGGAGTTCAGCCTAGCACCCTTCCGGAAAGGCGATCAACGCTCAGGCGACCCGGCGGGGCGCCCGACGGGGACCGTCACGGCGCGCGTGGGGCCGAAGGTGGGCAGGTAGGCGGAGTGTTTGCCCGCCCCCCCGGCCACCACCACGAGGATGTCCCCGGGCCGGTCCACGAGCGGGATGAGGGCGGCGTTGTCCCCGGCCCGGGCCTCGAGCTCCGGGGGCCAGTCCCGCATCCCCCACATGCCCCCCCGGCGGAGTTCCCGGACGCTCTTGCGCGCCCGCTCGTGCAGGGCGCGCCGCGCGTCCGCCTTGGAGAGGCCTCCGCCGGCCAGGGTGTCCGCGTGCTCGGGGCCCAGGACGACCATCACCTCCCCCCGCAGGTAAAAGTTGTTGCTCCCCATGACCGCCATGGTGTCCGCGATGGTGGCGAGCAGGCCCTCGGCGTCGTGGCTCACGTGGTCGTTCACGTTGTGCGGGCCCTCCGCCGCGATGAGGGTGACGGCGCTCTCGTCCCGCGCGAAGCCGCGCTCGGCGTGGAAGGGGGGCCAGGGGCTCTCGGCCTCGTTCTCGGCGATGCAGAAGGCGTACTTCGCCGGGGAGCCCTGAGTGGAGCGGTCGAGGACGCCCGGGATTGCCCCTCCGGCGTGCAGGAGCACCAGCCGGAGCGCCCGGCCGATGGTGGCGTTCGCGCGGCGCCCGGGGCCGAAGCAGCCGCTGCCTCCGTTGATCTCCAGCTCCCCGGCGATGGGGCCGTTCACGAGGATGAGGGGAGCGGCGGGGTGGGTGGTCGCCTGGATGGCGTGGAGCGAGAAGGCCGGGTCGAGCGCGGCCCGGACGGCGGCGGCCAGGACGGGCATGTAGGCCGGGAGGCAGCCCGCCATGACGGCGTTGACCGCCAGGGTTTCGGCCGTCACCACCCCCTGCCTGGGGGGCATGACGCCCAGCTCGGTTCCCGGGGGGAGGCCCAGGCCCCCGAGCATCTTCTCCACGCGGTCCGGGGTGGGGGGCACGACGGGGAGCCCGTCCCCCCAGCCCCGCGCCTCGAACAGGCGGAGGATGCCCTCCGGGGTGTCCGGCACCCGGAGGCGCTCGCTCAGGAGAGGCGCCGGATCGGTCAAAGGCGGGGGCTCAGGCGAAGAGCGGCTTGTGCTGGACGACGCGCCGGGGCGGGAGGTAGACCCGCTCGCGGTACTCGCGCCGGAGGGTTTCGGCGTCGGCGGTGAGGGCGCGGAGGGCCTCCCCGGCGGCGCCGTCCCCCATGGCGCGCGCGGCCTCGGGCGGGATGCCCCCGACCGGGTGGGGCACCACCACGATGGGGAGCCCCGGCATCCCGAGCGCCTGGCGCTCGCTGGCGCCCAGGGCGGCGAAGACGCTCGAGCAGAAGGTGACCGTCGGCACCCCCGCCCTCTCCAGCCTCACCGAGTCGTGGACACTCCACGACGTGCAGCTCCCTCAGTCCCCCACCGCGTTGGCCACGACATCCACCTGGGGGATGAACTCCTCGATGCGGCTCTCCGGGAGGGTGGGGTTCTCCTTGCGCCACCAGACGGGGGTGATTCCGGCCCGCTCGCCCAGGAGCTCCGCGACCCGGGCCAGTAGGGCGTCCCCGTTCGGCTTGTTGTTGTGCAGGAGCCCCAGGCGCAAGCCGCCGAGACTCGCCGGGCGCGGAGCGAGGGGGTGATCCTCCGCCCGTACCGCGCCGAGGGGGGAGAGGATCTCGATGGTGCGGCTCATGGCGAGATCCTCGCGGGCGGCGGAGGGGTCACAGCCCCAGCAGGTTGCGGGCGATGATGAGGCGCTGGATCTGGCTCGTCCCCTCGACGATCTGGATCTGCTTGGCGTCGCGCATGAAGCGCTCGAGGGGATGATCCTTCATGTAGCCAGCCCCGCCCAGCACCTGGATGGCGTCGATGGCCACCTTCATGGCCATGTCGGCGGCGTAGGTCTTGGCGGCGGAGAAGTAGTGGGCGTTCTCCCGGGTGTAGAGCCCGGCGTCCACGAGGGAGGCGCCCCGGTAGACGAGCAGGCGGGCGGCCTCGATCTCGATGAACATGTCGGCCAGCATGAACTGGACGGCCTGGAAGTTGGCGATGGGCTGGCCGAAGGCCTCGCGCTCCTTGGCGTAGTTGGAGGCGTAGTCCAGGCAGCCCTGGGCGAGGCCCACGGCGCGCGCCCCGATGGCGGGCCGCATCTGGTTGAAGCCCATCATGGCGCTGCGGAAGCCCTTGTTGAGTTCCCCGACTTGATTTTCCAGCGGCACCTCCACGTTCTCGAAGTGGAGGAGGCAGGTGGAGAAGCCCTTCATACCCATCTTGCGCTCGAAGCGGCCGATGCTGAAGCCGGGCGCACCCTTGGGGACGATGAAGTAGGTGATGCCCCGGGTGCCGGCCTCCGGGTCGGTCTTGGCGGCCACGAGGATGAAGTCGGCCTTGTCGGGCCCCGTGATAAAGCACTTGGTGCCGTTGATGACCCAGCGGTCCCCGCGCCGCTCGGCCCGGGTGCGGATGTTGCCCGCGTCCGAGCCGGCGTGGGGCTCGGTCAGGGCGTAGGAGCCCCTGAGCTCGCCCTTGGCCAGGCCGGTCAGGTAATGCCTGCGCTGGGCCTCGGTGCCGCTCAGGTGGATGACCCGGCTCGAGAGCATGTTCAGGACGATGAAGAGGGGGCAATTCGAGCAGAAGCGGGCGATCTCCTCGATGGTGATGCACCCGCCCATGAATCCCATCCCGGCCCCGCCGTACTCCTCCGGCAGGAAGACGCCCAGGAGCTGCTGCCGCTTGAGGACCTCGAAGATGTCCTCGGGGTATTCCTCCCTCTCGTCGATCTCGGCGGCCCGGGGGGCCACGTGGCGCCCGGCCAGCGCCCGCACCGTCTGGCGCAGCATCTTCTGAGACTCGTTCAGGTCGAACTGCAGGTCGGTCTCGGCCTGGATGCTCATGGAGAAGCGCTCCGGCGCGGGAAAAGAAAAAAGGCCAAAATGAAGGACAAGCCGCATGATCTCCTCCGGCGCGGCGGCCTGTCAACGCGGGGGCCGGGGTGCCTGCCGGCGGCGCGGGCCGGCTCTTGACGGCGGAGCAGGGAAGGGTCTAAAGTCCCGTCGGTTCGGAGGGAATCCTTCCCTCGGAGGATGAGGCCATGCGGGCGATGTATCTGGCGGGAGGCCGGTTCGCGTTTTTCGGCTTTACCCCCGTCCGCCCGCGCGCCCGCTTCGGATAGCGAACCGAGGCGGCCGGGGGCGGACAACCGGCCGCCCCGCCGCCTGGCAATCGACCATGCGCCACGGGGCCGAGCCCGTGGCGATTTTTTTTGGAGAAATCCGGCAAGCTCACGGAGCCAAAGGAGAAGCAGATGATCGTGGTCATGAAGTCGAGCGCGACCGAGGAGGAGATTTCCGAGATTATCCGGCGCATCAACGATCTCGGGCTGGAGGAGCATATCATCCGGGGCGTGATGCGCACCGTCATCGGCGCAATCGGGGACGAGCGGGGCAAGATGATGCTCGAGTCCCTCATCAGCCTTCCGGGGGTGGAGAGCGTCGTCCCCATCCTCAAGCCCTACAAGCTGGCGAGCATCGAGGGCCGTCCCGAGCGCAGCCATATCCCGATGGGCAAGGGGGTCAAGATCGGGGGAAATCAAATCGTCGTCGTGGGCGGGCCCTGCTCGGTGGAGAGCCGGGAGCAGATTCTGGAGTCCGCCCAGGTGGTGAAGGAGGCGGGCGCCCACGTCCTGCGCGGCGGCGCCTACAAGCCCCGCACCTCGCCCTACAGCTTCCAGGGGATGGCCCTGGAGGGCCTCAAGCTCCTCGCCGAGGCGCGGGAGAAGACGGGGCTCCCCATCCAGACCGAGCTCATGGACACCGAGGACATCGGGCCGGTGGTCGAGTACGCCGACGTCATCCAGATCGGCGCCCGCAACGTGCAGAACTTCTCCCTCCTCAAGAAGGTGGGGAAGGTGAAGAAGCCCATCTTCCTCAAGCGGGGCATGTCCACCACCATCGAAGAGCTGCTTATGTCGGCCGAGTACATCCTCAGCCAGGGGAACCCCAACGTCATCCTCTGCGAGCGGGGTATCCGCACCTTCGAGACCGCCACGCGGAACACCCTGGACATCAGCGCCGTGCCGGTCCTGAAGGAGCTGACCCACCTCCCGGTCGTGGTGGATCCGAGCCACGCGGCGGGCGCCTGGCGTTTCGTCCCCGCCCTCGCCAAGGCGGCCATCGCCGCCGGGGCGGACGGGCTGATGATCGAGATGCACCCCGAGCCGGCCAGGGCGATGTCGGACGGGGCGCAATCCCTTAAGCCCGCCGTTTTCAAGCAGCTGATGGATGAACTTCAAGTGTTTGCGAAGGCCGTGGGCCGAACCTTGTAGATGGGACTCCTCTTCGTTTTCGTGGACGGCCTGGGACTGGCGCCGCCCGGGCCGGTCAACCCGCTCTCCCGCCTGGCCGGGGGGCCGCTGGCAACCCTGGGAGGGGGGCGCCCGGCGGGGGAGGGTTTCCGCCTCCTCCCGGCGGACGCGTGCCTGGGGGTGCCGGGCGTCCCGCAGAGCGCGACCGGGGGTACCGCCCTCTTCACCGGGGTCAACGCACCCGCCCATGTGGGCGGGCACCTGCAAGGCCTCCCCACCCGGGCGCTGCGCGAGATCATCGCGCGCCACGGCCTGCTGCGCCGGGCGCGCGAGCGCGGGGCGCGGGTGGACTTCGCCAACGCCTATACGCCCGCCTACTTCGCGCGCGGCCCGAACCGCCGGCGCTCCGTCACCACCGTCATGATGGAAGCCTCGGGCCTGCCCCTCAAGCGCCTCGGCGACCTGCATCGCGGCGAGGCCGTCTACCGCGACTTCACGAACCGCCTCCTCCGCGAGCAGGGCTTCGAGGCGGACGTGCTGGCGCCGGAGGAGGCGGGAGGGCGCCTCGGCGCGCTGGCGCGGCGGTGGGACCTCCTCGTCTACGAACACTTCCAGACGGACCACGCGGGCCACCGGGGCACGATGGAGGACGCGGTGCGGGTGCTCGATGAGCTGAATCGCTTCCTCGGCGCGGCTCTCGATGCGCTCGACCCGGAGCGGGACGGCTTCCTCCTCAGCAGCGATCACGGGAACATCGAGGACATGAGCTGTACGGCGCACACCACTCATCCCGTCCCCATCCTGCTCTGGGGAAGGGCCGTGGCCTCCTGGAGCCGTGGCGGGAATTTGAGCCTTTGCGATGTCACGCCGGGGGTCCTTTCGCTTCTGGATGGGCAATAATCCAGGAATTGCGGGCATTTTTTCTTCGGGATTTAGCATTGACTTTGAGAATTTTTAGCTATACATTTGTTTTCACAGCATTTATCCTTTAAATGCAGGTCTTCCAAGGAAGAATGAAAAACGAATCAGGCGGGAACATGGCAAAGCCGAACTGCATGATCGAAGACGGATTAGGTCCGTTCCTGCGCCAGGAGCGCGAGGCGCGCCATATCCCGCTCGCGGATGTGTCGAAGCAGACGCGCGTCCGGAATTTTTACCTGGAGCGGATCGAGGCGGGCGAGTACCGGCGCCTGCCCTCGATCCCCGTCGGACGCGGCTTCGTCCGCGCCTATGCGGCCGCCATTGGCGTCGATGCGGACGCCGCCGCGCGGCAATTCGATCGGGAGTTCGGAACCGCGAAGGAGCGGGAGAAGGAAGTGGAGCGCAGCGGCGAGAAGATCGCCTTCTCCCAGATCGCCCAGGCCTCGCCGGGCCACCGGCTGTGGTTGCCCTTCGCGGCGGCGGGTGCGCTCATCGTGGTGAGCGGCGTGGCCCTGTGGGCCTCGATGGGGAAGACCGATCGGTACGTGCCGGTTTCCAGCCTGACGGAGCGCCTGAGGGCGGCTGCGGGCCCCATGATGAAGCAGATGCCCCTGCTGCTGAGCCCGTCGGGGGGCATGGCGCCCAAGCCCGAGGCCCGCAAGGCGCCGGCCGTGCCCGCGCCGAAGCGAGAGGAGGAGCCCCGGAGCGCCCTGCCGGCCAGGCCCCGGGAAATCCTCTCCGCCAGCGTGGCCAAGCCGAACGGGAACAATGGGCTGGGGGTTCCCCTTCCGGTGCCGGAGACGGCCAGGGCGGGCGACGAAACTCCCGAACGGGAAGAGGGCGCCACGCCTCCCGTGGGTTCCGCCGCTCCGGGGATCGCGGTGGCGGACGGCCGCCTGGCCCTCAAAATACGCGCCCTGGAAGATACATGGGTCCGCATCGTCGTGGACCGGAACGAGATCCAGGAGTTTCTCCTGACAGCGGGGAACGAGCGCTTCTGGAAAGGCTCGGAGAGGTTCATCCTCACCGTGGGGAATGCGGCCGGAACGCAGGTTTCCCTGAACGGGTCCAGCATCGCCCTTCCGCAGTCCTCGTCCAACATCGTGCGGGACTTCGTCATCACCGAGAAGCTGCTGAACTGACCCCATTTTCATTCCGCCAGGGCGGAGGCGCCGGAACGGCCCTCTCATCCGAAGCGAACGCCGCGATCGTCCCCCGGGACGCCCTGAACGGATGCTTGGCTCATGATCGAATCGCTTCTCTCCTTCATCTCACGCCCTGAGGGCAGCCGCCGCATCCGCCTGCGGGGGAGCGACGAGGCGTCCTGCGCCTGGTGGCTCGCGCGGCTCCTGCCCAAGCTTTCCGCGCCCCTGATCTACGTCGAGGCGGACGCCAGGCGCCTGGGGCAGGTGGGGCAGAACCTCCGCTTCTTTCTCGGCACGGAAGGGCCGGATGGACGCCCGCCGGTGTTCATGTTCCCGGCCTGGGACGTGTACCCCTACGCCCGGCTCTCACCCTCGAGCGAGGTGGTGGGGGAGCGCATGGGGGCGCTCGACTTCCTCCTGAGCGGCCGGGGCGGCGTTGTGCTGACGACCCCCGAGGCTCTCGCGGGCAGGCTCCCCTCCCTGGGCCGCTTCCGGGAGCGCGCCGTCTTCCTTCGGGAGGGCGCCGAGGTCGACCGCGAGGCCTTCCTGGCGGCGCTGGAGAGCTTGATGTACCAGCGCCGCTCGGTGGTGGAGTCCCCGGGGGAGTATGCCGTGCGCGGCGGCATCGTGGACTTCTTCCCGCCCCAGGAGGCCCGCCCCGTCCGGGTGGACCTCAAGGGGGACGAGGTGGACTCCCTCCGCGAGTTCAACCCCCAGACTCAGCGGACGCTGCGCACGCGGAAGGAGATGCGCGTCTTCCCGGCGCGGGAGCTCCTTCTGTCGGAAGAGGAGCGCGGGCGCGGGGCGGAGGGGCTGCGGCGGGCGTCGGCCGCGGACCCCGGCCTCGCCAGCCGGGTCGAGCGGATGCTCCGCCTCCTGGAAGTCGAGGGTCACTTCCCGGGCATCGAGGGTCTCTCGCCCTTCTTCGTGGATGGGATGAGCTCCGTCTTCGACGCGGTGCCGGGCGACGCCGTCTGGCTGCTTCACGATCCGGACTCGATCGCCGCGGCGGGGAGGAAGATGTGGGAGGACCTCGAGGAGGAGGCCGCCCTGGCCCAGGAGCGCGGGCTGATCGGCTTTGACCCTGGGCTCCTGTGGCTGCGCCCGCAGGAGGCGGAGGAAGCTCTCTCCCTCTGGCCCCGGGCGGAGCTCGATCCGCTCGGCCTGGACGGCACCGGCGCCTCCCGGCCCGCGGACATGCTCGCGGCGGAGCGGCTCTCCCCCATCCGGGGGCGGCTGGACGCCTTCATGGAGCAGATCGGCTCTTGGCGGAAGGCGGGGGATCGCATCCTCCTCGCGGCGGAGGAGCGCACCCAGGCGCTCCGCCTCCAGGCCCTGCTGCGGGAGCGGGAGGTGGAGGTGCCCCTGCTTCCGCCGGGCGCCCCGCTCCTCGAGGAGAAGGGCGGGCTCGCCATCGCCGAGGGTCGCCTCACCTCGAGCTTCCGGCTGCCGGACGAGAAGCGCGTCTTCTTCCGCTCCGAGGACCTGCTCATCACCTCGTTGGGCGGGATGCGCCGCCGCGCCGGCCGGGGACGCCCCGGGGAGGGCCTGCGCGATCTCAAGGTGAACGACTGCCTGGTGCACGTGGACCACGGCTTGGGCCGCTACCTGGGAACCCAGATCATCGAGCACGCCGAGGGGGAGGACGAATTCCTCACCCTGGCCTACGCCGGGGGCGACCGCCTCTACGTCCCGATGGACGACGTGGATAAGGTTCACATCTACCGCGGCGGGGAGGCGCCGCCGCTCGACCGCTTGGACGGCTCCCGGTGGGACAAGACGAAGAAGAGTGTCAAGAAGGCCCTCCAGGCCATCGCCCGCGATCTGGTGCGCCTCTACGCCGAGCGCGGCGCGGCGGCCGGCTTCTCCTTCGCCCAGGACGGCGCCTGGGACCGCGAGATGGCGGCCGGGTTCCAGTACGAGGAGACCCCGGACCAGGAACAGGCCATCCGCGACGTGCTGGCCGACATGGAGCGGCCCCGCCCGATGGACCGCCTCATCTGCGGGGACGTGGGCTACGGGAAGACCGAGGTGGCGCTGCGCGCCGCGGCCCGCGCCGTCTCCTGCGGCAAGCAGGTGGCCCTGGTGGTCCCCACCACCTTGCTGGCGCACCAGCACTGGGACCGGTTCAAGGAGCGCTTTGGCCCGCTGCCGGTCAAGGTCGAGATGCTCTCCCGCTTCCGAAGCCGGAAGGAGCAGGCCGATGTGGCCCGGCGCCTGGCGGCGGGGGAGGTGGACGTCGTCATCGGCACCCACCGCCTCCTGCAGGACGACGTCTCGTTCAAGGACCTGGGCCTGCTCATCGTGGACGAGGAGCACCGCTTCGGCGTCACGCACAAGGAGCGGCTGAAAAAGCTCAAAGTCGACGTGGACGTCCTCAGCATGACGGCCACCCCCATCCCCCGCACCCTTCAGCTCGCCCTCTCGGGCACGCGCGACCTGAGCGTCATCGAGACGCCGCCGCGCCACCGGCTGGCCCCGCGCACCTACATCGCCCGGTTCGGCGAGAAGGTGGTGGGGGACGCCATCCGCCGGGAGCTCGACCGCGGCGGGCAGGTCTTTTTCGTGCACAACCGGGTGGGCAGCCTGCCGGCGATGGCCCGGTTCATCCGGGAGGTTGCGCCCGGCGCCCGCATCCTCGTCGCCCACGGGCAGATGAAGGAGCGGGAGCTGGAGCAGGTGATGGAGGATTTCGTGTCGCGCAAGGCCGACATCCTCCTCTGCACCACCATCATCGAGAGCGGGCTCGACATTCCCACCGTCAACACCATCATTGTCAACCGCGCAGAGACCTTCGGCATGGCGCAGCTCTACCAGCTCCGGGGCCGGGTGGGCCGGGACCGCTTCCAGGCCCACGCCTACCTGCTCGTGCCGGGGGCCGAGGCCCTGACGCAGGAGGCGCGGGAGCGCCTCCAGGCGCTGGAGGAGTTGAGCGAGCTGGGGGCGGGTTTCAAGCTCGCCATGCGGGACCTCGAGATCCGGGGCTCGGGCCACCTCCTGGGGCACCGGCAGTCGGGGCACATCGCGGCGGTGGGCTTCGAGATGTACTGCCGCCTGCTTGAGGAGGTGATCCAGGAATCAAAGGGCCATGCGGTCGAGCGGCGGGAGCCGGACATGATCCTTCCGGTGGCGGGCTCCATCCCGCCCGCTTGGGTGCCCGCCCAGGTCGAGCGCCTGGAGATCTACCGCCGCGTGGCCGCCGCCGCCGCGCCCCGGGAAATCGGAGAAATGGAGCGTGAGCTCGCCGACCGCTTCGGCCCGCTCCCGCAGCGGGCGCAGCGCCTGCTGCAGCTCGCCGAACTCCGCATCCGCTGCCGCCGCTGCGGCGTGAAGGGCCTGCACGTCCGGGGGCGGGAGGCGCATTTCGAGACTTTTCCGGGAGACTACGAGATATCGGCGGTCTTCCTGGAGACGCCCGGCATCACCTTCACCGGCTCCCACAGCTTCCGCTGCGCGTTGACGGGCCCCTGGGAGGAGGATTTCCAGCGGCTGGCGCGTCTGCTCGAGGCGTTCGAGGCGTGCGCGCCCGAGGAGCCCGGGGAGGAGGCCGGCGGGGTGACGGTCCCGGCGGGAGAGGAGGAGGAGGAAGAAGGATGAGCCGTCCTCTCGCCGCCGGGTTGCTGGCCGCCCTTCTCTCATTCGGCCCCGCGGGCTGCGGCGAGGATTCCTCGCCCGGCGCCGCCCTTTTCGGCGAGCTTTTGGCCGAGGTGAACGGGGAGCCCATCACGGTGGGCGATCTCAGGGCGGCGCTCATGGCGGACGGAAAGCACATGCTCTCCTCCGCCCAGCGGAGGGGGGAGGCGCTCCGGAGCCTGCTCGAGCAGATGGTCGAGCGCCGCCTCATGCTCCAGCGCTTCCGGGAGAGCGGGGAGCACGTGGACGAGGGCCAGGTGCGCGCGTATGTGGAGGCCGTCGCCCGCCAGTACGGCCCGGAGGGCTTTGACGCCGTGCTCCGGGAGGACAAGATCGACCGGGAGAAGTGGGTCCAGACCGTCCGGGAGACGCTGGAGATTGAGCAGCTCCTGGGGCGGGAGATCTATTCCAAGCTCAGCGCCTCGGAGGAGGAGGTGAGGGCTTATTACGCCCGGAACCGGGAGCGCTTCCGGGTGGGGCGGCGGTGGCGGGTGAGGCAAATCGTCGCTGGGACCGAGGAGGCGGCCGAAAAACTGCGCGCCAGGCTCCTCCAGGGCGCTTCCTTCGAGCAGGTCGCCCGGAGCGAATCCCAGGGGCCGGAGCGGGCGCGCGGGGGGGACCTGGGATTTTTTGAATCGGGGGAGCTACCGGAAAGCATCGAAGCCGTGATTAAATACCTGGACGAAGGGGAGGTTAGCCGGGTGGTGGGCAGTCCCTCCGGCTATCATCTGTTTCAAGTGACTGAGCGCCGCTCCGCCGGAATCCGGCCCCTGGAGTCCGTGCGCGAGGAAATCATGGGAGAGCTGCTTTCCCAGAAGGGCCGGGAGCAGATCGAGCGTTGGCTCGCCTCCCTCAAGGAAAAGGCCTCTATCCGCTATCATTGGAGAAATCTGGACCATGTCCCCTTGGGCTAAGTGTTTTGCGTTATGCGCCGCCTTCCTCGCCGGCTGCGCCACGGCCGCCTCGGCCGCTCCCGTCACCATCGAGCGCATCGTGGCCAAGGTGGACCAGGAGATCATCACCCTCAGCGAGCTTCAGGACCTGGTGAAGGAGGAAGTGAGCAACCTCGCCAGAGTCTACAAGGGAGAGGAGTTCGAGCGCCGCCGCCGCGAGATGGAGCTGAGGGGCCTCGACGCCCTAGTGGAGAACAAGCTCATCCTCCGGCGGGCGAAATCCATGGGCGTCACGGTGGGGGAGTCGGAACTGGAGCAGGCCGTGAGCTCCGTCACGGACCGCAACCGGCTCACCACCCAGGATTTCCGGAAGTACCTCGCTTCCCAGGGCATGACTCTGGAGACCTACCGGGAGAAGGTGCGGGAGCGCCTCCTCGTCCGCAAGGTCGAGAGCCTGGACGTGGCCCTCCGCGTGACCGTGAGCGATGACGAGATCGCCGCTTATTACAAGGCCAATCCCGACCTCTACCGCGAGGGGGAGGAGCGGCGCGTTCAGCAGATCTTTTTCCCGACGAAAGAGGGCATGCCCGAGCCCGAAGTGGAGGCCCAGCGCCAGAAGGCGGCGGCCGCCCACAAGGAAGTCGGCGGGGGCGCCGATTTCGGGGAAACCGCGAAGAAGGTGTCTCAGGACCCGGCCGCCGCGCAGGGAGGGAACCTGGGATTCATCAAGAAAGGCGAGGTGTTCCCCGAGTTCGAGGCAATCATCTTCTCCCTCAAGGAGGGGGAGGTGAGCCAGCCCATGAAGACGCGGGCGGGTTTCCACATCGTGAAGCTCCTGGAGATCAAGAGGGGCAAGGCCATTTCGCTGGAGAGCGTGTCGTCCAAGATCCGCGACCAGCTCGCCGAGGAGAAGCGCGCCAAGCGCCGCCGCGAGTGGATCTCCGAGCTCAAGCGGGCCTCCTTCCTGGAGGTTCACTTCGACCCGCAGGTCCAGGCCGTCTCCGCCGGGGCGACCGTCGATCCGCTCTTCCGCGACGTCCGGGAGCAGGTGACTTTCAAGCTCGTCGGGGTCCGCCTCGCGCGCTCGAACGAGATGGTGGGCAAGGACCGGCTGTTCTGGGCCTACGGGGCCAACCAGAAGGACCCGCGCTGGAAGTCCGAGAAGGTCAAGACGGACGACAAGCTCTTCGTCGGCACCGACGAGATCGGGGTGCTGGAAAAGTCCCAGCGGGAGTTCGTGAACCCGGACCCCTCGGCCAGCCTCTTCTTCTTCGAGCACAACTACCTCCTCCCGAACGCCTATCTGGGCCGGGTGCATTTCGCGGACGTCATCAAGGAGTTCTCCCTCAAGCCGAACGTGAAGAAGCTCTCTCTCGAGACGGACTCCAAGCGCGTCCGGCTGGAGTTCGAGGTCAAGGTGGAGAAGACGCGGAGCATCGTGGCCGACCCCCGGGAGATCGGCCAGTAGGCGCCCCGGTGCGGCTCGATCTCTTTCTCTCGCTGAGCCGCCTCGTGAAGCGCCGCGCCGCCGCCAAGGAGCTGGCTGACTCGGGCGGGGTGCGCCTGGGGGGCCGTCCGATCAAGGCCGCGCACCCGGTCCAGGTGGGGGACGAGCTGGACCTTCGCATCGGGGGCCGGGAGCTCCGGGTGCGGGTGGCGGCCCTGACCGAACGGAAGCTCCGGCCCGCCGAGGCCCGCGAGCTCTATGAAATCCTGAGCGAAACCCGGGTCGAGGAGGACGAGGGGGGCTCCGAGGGGGGCGTGATGGACTTCCTCCTCCGGCGGCCGTAGCGATTTCCGCTTGCCGATCCCGGGCCGGGCTGATACATTCTTTCCAATAGGGCGCATCCTGGGCTTGCGCGCATGGGGCGGGTGAGCCCGGAAAAGCGCCTGGAAGACCGCTAAATTTCGAGTTGGCTCCCCCTTTAAGACCGTCCCGTGAGGCGGTCAAGGAGGACCGCGCAGTGCGGTGTTGTGCTGTGAATTCGCGCGCCTATCGGCCTCCGTTCCGGATGGAATGGAGGTTTTTTTTGTCTCCGCGCCCCTTTTGGGCGGGAGGAGCCCCGCATGGAGCGTGAGGAGCTGGGTCCGGATCAGATCCGCCGCACCCTCCGCCGGCTGGCCCACGAGATCGTCGAGCAGACGGGGGACCTGGCGCCCCTGGCCCTGGTGGGGGTGCGGACGCGGGGGGTCCACATCGCCCGCCGCCTGGCCCGGGACATCGAGGCCCTGAGCGGCACCCTCCCGCCGGTCGGGGCCCTGGACGTGACCCTCTACCGCGACGACCTGGACCGCGAGGCCGGCGCCAGGGCCAAGCTCCAGCGGACGGACCTGCCCTTCTCCTGCCATGACCGGGAGATCGTCCTAGTGGACGACGTCCTCTACACCGGCCGCACCACCCGGGCCGCCCTGGCCGCCCTGGTGAGCTTCGGCCGTCCCCGGCGGGTGCGCCTCGCCGTCATGGCGGACCGCGGGGAGCGCGAGCTGCCGGTGCGGGCCGACTTCATCGGCAAGAACCTCTCCGTCCTCCCGGGCACCGAGGTGAAGGTGCTGCTGGAGGAGATCGACGGCCGCGACGCCCTCGTCGTGCGCGCTAAAGGAACCGTTCCCGGGACCCCGTCCCGCAGCCATGCCCCGGAGGAAACGCCATGATTCCCGAACCGTACCGGAGGAAGGACCTGCTCTCCATCCGGGAGCTGTCGGCGGGGGAGATCCTGTTCCTGCTCGACCAGACCGACTCCTTCCGCGAGGTGAACGAGCGCGACATCAAGAAAGTGCCCACCCTGCGGGGCAAGACCGTCGTCAACCTCTTCTTCGAGGCGAGCACGCGCACCCGTGCCTCCTTCGAGATCGCGGGCAAGCGCCTCTCGGCGGACGTCATCAATCTCTCCGCCTCGACCAGCTCGGCCAAGAAGGGTGAGAGCCTGCGCGACACCGCCCGAAACATCGAGGCCATGGCGACGGACGTGCTGGTCGTCCGGCACTCCGCCTCGGGCGCCCCGCACTACCTGTCCCGGGAGCTCCGCTGCTCGGTGGTGAACGCGGGCGACGGCTGCCACGAGCACCCCACCCAGGCCCTCCTCGACCTCTACACCATCCGGGAGCACAAGAAGGACTTCCAGGGGCTGAACGTCTCCATCATCGGGGACATCGCCCACAGCCGGGTGGCCCGCTCCGACATCGCGGGGCTCCTGAAGCTCGGGGCGAACGTCACCATCTGCGGCCCCGCGCCCATGCTCCCGGCGGCGGCCGAGTGCCTGGGCGCCCGGGTGACCACCCGCCTCGATGAGGCCATCGAGGGCGCGGACGTGGCCATCGCCCTGCGCATCCAGCTCGAGCGCGGGGCCGGGACCACCTTCCCGGGCAACCGCGAGTACGCCGCGACCTACGGCCTCACCCGCAAGCGGCTCAAGGGCGCCAAGCGAAACCTCCTCATCATGCACCCGGGCCCCATCAACCGCGGGGTGGAGATGTCCCCCGACGTGGCCGACGGGCCATTCTCGGTCATCCTGGAGCAGGTGGAGTACGGGGTGGCCTCCCGGATGGCCATCCTCTACCTCCTGGCGGGCCGGAAGGCGGACGAGCCCCCAGTCTCGCCGCCGAGGCTCGAGGAGGGAGGCCAGCCCGAGGCCGCGCCCGCGGGGAGGACCGAAGATGCCCTTGCTCGTTAAAGGCGGCCGCCTCATCGACCCGGCCTCGGGGACGGACGAGGCGCTGGATCTCCTCATCGAGGGGGGCCGCATCGCCCGGCGCGGGAAGGACCTCGCCGCGCCCGAGGGGGCGGAGGTGCTGAACGCCAAGGGGCTCGTCGTGGCCCCGGGCTTCATCGACATGCACGTCCACTTCCGGGAGCCGGGCCAGGAGTACAAGGAAGACATCGAGAGCGGCACCCGGGCCGCCGCCGCGGGGGGCTTCACCTCGGTGGCCTGCATGGCCAACACCGACCCGGTGAACGACACGAGCTCCATCACCGAGCGCATCCTGAAGCGCGCCCGGGAGGCGGGCGCCTGCCGGGTGCACCCCATCGGGGCCGTCTCGGTGGGCCTGAAGGGCGAGGCCCTGACCGAGATGGCCGAGCAGCTGGCGGCGGGCGCGGTGGCCTTCAGCGACGACGGGGTGCCCGTTCGCAGCGCGGCCCTCATGCGCGCCGCCCTCGACTACGCCGGGATGCTCGGCGCCCCCGTCCTCGACCACGCCGAGGACCGCTCCCTCTCCCAGGGGAAGGTGATGCACGAGGGGAAGATTTCGACCCTCCTCGGGCTCTCCGGGAACCCGGCCGCGAGCGAGGACATCTGCGTCTACCGCGACATCCGCCTGGCCGAGCTGACCCGCGCCAGGGTCCACATCCTGCACCTCTCCTCGCGGGGGGCGGTGGCCCTCATCCGGGAGGCCAAGAAGCGAGGCGTGCGGGTGACGGGGGAGGTCACCCCCCACCACTTCACCCTCACGCACGAGGCCCTGCAGGGCTTCGACGCCTCGGCCAAGATGGCGCCCCCCCTGCGCGAGGAGGAGGACCGCCAGGCCCTCCTCGAAGGGCTCCGGGACGGCACCATCGAGGTCATCGCCTCGGACCACGCCCCCCACTACGAGGCGGATCTGCAGGTCGAGTTCGACGAGGTGCCCTTCGGGGTCGTGGGGCTGGAGACGGCGGTGCCCCTCGCCCTCGACCGCCTCTACCACCGGGGGGTGCTGACGCTGCCGGAGCTCATCTCCAAGTTCACGGTGGGCCCGGCGAAGGCGCTGGGCCTCAAGCTGGGCACCCTGGCCGAGGGCGCCCCGGCGGACGTGACCCTGCTCGACCCGGAGCGCGACACCAAGGTGAACCCCGAGGCCTTCGAGAGCCGGGGGCGGAACACCCCCTTCGGCGGCTGGAAGCTCAAGGGCTGCGCCGTGGCCACCGTGGTGAACGGGGAGATGCGCATGAACCGCATCGCCGGCGTCACGCAGATCTTCGCCCCCGAACGGGTGGCCTGATGGGCATCTGGATGCGGCCGGACCGCGCCCGGCCCGCCCTCCTGGCCCTGGAGGACGGCCGCTGCTTCCGGGGCCGGGCCTTCGGCGCGGAAAAAGAGGCCGAGGGGGAGGTGGTCTTCAACACCGCCCTCACCGGCTACCAGGAGGTGCTGACCGACCCCTCCTACCGGGGCCAGATGGTGGCCATGACCTGCCCCCACATCGGGAACTACGGGATCATCCCGGGGGACGACGAGTCCCGCCGGGTGTGGGTCGAGGCCTTCATCGTGAAGGAGGCCTGCCGGGTGCCGAGCAACTTCCGCTCGCGCGGGGACTTGGACTCCCACTTGAAGGCCCAGGGGGTGCCGGGCATCGAGGGCATCGACACCCGGGCGCTCACCCGCCACCTGCGGGAGAAGGGGGCCTTGAAGGCCGTCCTCTCCTCGGCGGAGCCGGACGAGAAGAAGCTCGCCGCCCGGGCCAAGGCCAGCCCCGGCCTCGACGGCCGCGACCTGGTGCGGGACGTCACCTGCGAGAAGCCCCACCCCTGGGGCGAGCGGCGCGGGCGGCCGCTGTGCGTGGCCTACGACTTCGGGGCCAAGCGCCAGATCTTCGAGGAGCTCTCCCGCCGCTTCGACCTCGAGGTGGTGCCCGCCGCCGAGACGGCGGACGCCGTGCTCGGGCGCCGGCCCGCCGCCGTCTTCCTCTCGAACGGCCCGGGCGACCCGGCGGCGCTGGGCTACATCGTGAAGAACGTCCGGGACATGCTCGGCCGGGTGCCCATCGTGGGCATCTGCCTCGGCCACCAAATCCTCGCCCAGGCCCTGGGCGGCAAGACCTACAAGCTCAAGTTCGGCCACCACGGCGCGAACCACCCCGTCCAGGACGTGAAGGGCCGCGGAGTGGACATCACCTCGCAAAACCACTCCTTCGCCGTGGACCCCGGGAGCCTCCCGGACGGCGCCCTCGTCACCCACCTGAGCCTCAACGACGGGACCTGCGAGGGCCTGCGCTCGGAGGACCCCGCCGTCTTCTCGGTCCAGTACCACCCCGAGGCAAGTCCAGGCCCACATGATGCAAGGCATTTGTTCGATACGTTTTATGCGTTCTGCGTGGGGGAGTGAGGGGGGAGATGGCTGAATCCGAAGAAAGATTGAAGCGCGAATCCCACCTCAAACGTATTGAAGATTTGCTTGAAGTGATTCAGGTAGAGTTTAGGCACCGAAGTAATGAGATGGAAGTGAGCAGAGAACAAAAAATTGGCGGCATTGTGAGTAATTTCAATGGAAGAGGAGTATTGCAATCGAGCATGTGTTGTCATGCAATTTTGAATGTATGCGTTGAGGATATACGAGCGCTTGCGGAATATGTTTTCACGGTTGGGCTCGATTATGCAAGACAAGTTAGTTTTGATTCCGACAAGGAATTTCTTGTTCGTTTCTCGGGGCACTCAGTCGGATTAATTGAGCAGGAATGGGTGAAACAACGTGGGCAGCTGGATAAACGAAAATACCAGCATGATTTTTCCTACGAAGACCATTTGAAAAAAAACGTCTCTCCGATTATTGCTCGCTTGATTGAGAGGATTGCCCTGGTAGGTAAGAAAGCTGCACTTGGAATTGGAGTACGACAGGAGATTCACATGGAATCTCATAGTATCAATATTTCGCAGGCGGGCATTGTGAATTTTGGCGGTATGTATGGTCAGATTGAAGGAAATGTCACTGCTCTGAATCAAAGTGGTGCTGAGGAAGTCGCGGAAGCTTTCAAGAAGTTGATTGAGGCGATAGATCGGTCTCCCCTGGAAACTGCGCAGAAGCGCGAAATTGTTGAATTGACGAGTGAGCTAAGCCAGCAAGCAAAAGAGCCGAAAGAATCCCGCAAGGGAGCGGTGGTCAGCGCTCTCTTGGGAAGGCTGAATGAGATGGTGAAACTATATTCCGGTCTTCAGGCTATTTGGCAAGATGTCGAGCCAATTATTACGATGTGGTTCCAATCTTAGGAGTTTTATAGTCGTCCCCGCCCACGGGAGGGCCGCGGCGAGTCCGGGATTCGCCGCGGTGGCCGGGGCGGCTTAACAGGGATGGGACGATGGTTCTCCCGGGAGGGGAGATTGAACTTATGAGTCAGCTTTTCGCCGCCGCTCGATAACCGGCCAGAGGAAGCGCCGCCATGATACGCAAAGAGAGGGTGAAGGGGAGCGGGAAGGTGCGGGTGACGTTCGTCCTGCCGAAGGACCAGCCGCACGGGAAGGTCTCGGTCGTGGGGGACTTCAACGGCTGGGAGCCCAACAAGACGCCGCTGGTGCGGCGGGCGAACCAGGCCTACAGCGCGGCGATCACGCTGGAGGCGGGCCGGCGCTACGCCTTCCGCTACATCACCGGGAAGGGCATCTGGCTCGACGAGCCGGAGGCCGACGCCCGCGAGCCCAACGGCTTCGGCGGCGAGAACTGCGTGGTGGTGACGTGAGGGGCGACAGGCGCGGCATCGTCCGTAGGGGCGAGGCATGCCTCGCCCCTACAAGATAGGTGCTCGGACCCATTATCCGTAGGGTCGGTTCCATGATGTCATTCTGAGCGACCGGAGGGAGCGAAGAATCTGCTTTTCGTTGTTCAGGGATGAAAAAAGAAGCAGATTTCTCACTGCGCTCGGAATGACAGTTCCTCTCATCCATCGAGCGAAAAGGAAATTGTAGCCCCCCATGCCCAGGCGCGCGGACATCCGGAAAATCCTCATCATCGGCTCGGGGCCCATCGTCATCGGGCAGGCCTGCGAGTTCGACTACTCGGGCACCCAGGCCTGCAAGGCGCTGCGGGAGGAGGGCTACCAGGTCGTCCTGGTGAACTCGAACCCGGCCACCATCATGACCGACCCCGAGACGGCCGAGGCCACCTACGTCGAGCCCATCACGGCGGATGTGGTGCGCCAGATCATCGAGAAGGAGCGCCCGGACGCGCTGCTCCCGACGATGGGCGGGCAGACGGGGCTCAACACCGCCGTGGAGCTGGCCGAGGCGGGGGTCTTGGAGGAGTTCGGGGTCGAGCTCATCGGGGCCAAGCTCCCGGCCATCAAGTGCGCCGAGGACCGCGAGCTCTTCAAGCACGCGATGGCCGAGATCGGCCTCGACCTCCCCCGGAGCGAGGTGGTGCGCACGGCGGAGGAGGGCTGGGCGGCGGCCCGGCGCGTCGGCTTCCCGGTCATCCTGCGGCCGGCCTTCACCCTGGGGGGGAGCGGGGGCGCCATCGCCCGCTCGGAGGGGGAGTTCGGGGAGAAGATCGCCTGGGCGCTCGCCGAGAGCCCGGTCAAGCAGGTGCTGCTGGAAGAGAGCGTCCTCGGCTGGAAGGAGTTCGAGCTCGAGGTGATGCGGGACCTGAAGGACAACGTCTCCATCATCTGCTCCATCGAGAACCTGGACCCCATGGGCATCCACACGGGGGACTCCATCACCGTGGCCCCGGCCCAGACCCTCTCGGACCGCGAGTACCAGGCCATGCGGGACGCCGCCATCGCCTGCATCCGCAAAGTGGGGGTGGAGTGCGGGGGCTCGAACATCCAGTTCGGGGTGAATCCCCGGGACGGGCGGATGGTGGTCATCGAGATGAACCCGCGCGTCTCGCGCAGCTCGGCCCTGGCGAGCAAGGCCACGGGCTTCCCCATCGCCAAGATCGCGGCCAAGCTCGCCGTGGGGCTCACCCTGGACGAGATCCCGAACGACATCACCCGCATGACCCCGGCCTCCTTCGAGCCCTCGATCGACTACGTGGTGGTCAAGTTCCCGCGCTTCACCTTCGAGAAGTTCCCCGAGACGCCCCCCATCCTCGACACCCAGATGCGCTCGGTGGGGGAGGCCATGGCCATCGGGCGCACCTTCCGCGAGGCCCTGATGAAGGCGGTGCGCTCGATGGAGATCGACCGCCACGGGCTGGCCGACCCCGAGCCGGACAAGTACGCGGGGCTCTGCGCCGACCTGAAGCGCCAGCTCATCGCGGACACGCTGCGGGTGCCGGGCCCGGACCGCCTCTGGGCGGTGGCGCGGGCGCTGCGGGAGGGCTTCTCCGTCCTGGAGATCTATGAGGCCTCGGGCATCGACCCCTGGTTTCTCTGCCACATCAAGGAGCTGGTGGACCTAGAGGCCGAGGCGGGGGCGCCGGGGCTGCTCTCGGACGCCGCCCGGCTGCGCCTCCTCAAGGAGAACGGCTTCTCGGACCGCGACCTGGCCCAGCGCCAGGGGGTGAGCGAGAAAGACATCCGCGAAGCGCGCTGGCGGCTGGGCGTCCGGCCGGTCTACAAGCAGGTGGACACCTGCGCCGCCGAGTTCGAGGCCCACACGCCGTACCTCTACTCGACCTACGAGGAGGAGGACGAGGCGCCCCCCACCGGCCGGGAGAAGATCATCATCCTGGGCGGGGGGCCCAACCGCATCGGGCAGGGGATCGAGTTCGACTACTGCTGCGTCCACGGGGTGATGGCCCTCTCGGAGGCCGGCTACGAGGCCATCATGGTCAACTGCAACCCCGAGACGGTGAGCACCGACTACGACACGAGCGACCGGCTCTACTTCGAGCCCCTTACCCTGGAGGACGTGCTGGAGATCGTCCACCGCGAGAAGCCGATGGGCGTCATCGTCCAGTTCGGAGGGCAGACCCCGCTCAAGCTCGCCATCCCGCTCAAGGAGGCGGGGGTGCCCATCCTCGGCACCTCGCCCGAGAGCATCGACCTCACGGAGGACCGCGAGCTCTTCAGCGCCCTCCTGCGGAAGCTCCACCTCACCCAGCCCCCCTCGGGCACGGCCACCAATGCGGAGGCCGCCCTCAAGATCGCGGAGGCCATCCGCTACCCCATCCTGGTTCGGCCGAGCTACGTGCTCGGGGGCCGGGCGATGGCCCTGGTGCACGACCCCCAGGAGCTGGCCGAGTACATGAGCGAGGCGGTCAAGGCCTCGGCCGAGCGGCCGGTGCTCATCGATCATTTCCTCCAGGATGCGGTCGAGGTGGACGTGGACGCCGTATCGGACGGCGAACGGGTGGTGATCGCCGGGGTGATGGAGCACATCGAGGAGGCTGGCATCCACAGCGGGGACTCCGCCTGCTCGCTCCCTCCCTACACCCTGGGCCCGGCCGTGGTGGACGAGATGAAGCGCCAGGTGCGCATCCTCGCCAAGGCGCTGGGGGTGGTGGGGCTCACCAACGTGCAGTTCGCGGTCCACCGCCGCCAGGTCTTCATCCTGGAGGTGAACCCCCGGGCGAGCCGCACCGTGCCCTACGTGAGCAAGGTGGTCGGCATCCCCTTCGCCAAGGTGGCGGCCCGGGTGATGGCGGGGGCGAAGCTGGACGAGCTTGGGGTCGAGGAGCGCGAGATCCGCCACTACGGGGTGAAGGAGGCGGTCTTCCCCTTCAAGAAGTTCTCGAACGTGGACGTCATCCTGGGCCCGGAGATGAAGTCCACCGGCGAGGTGATGGGCCTGGGCGCGGATTTCCCCACCGCCTTCCTCAAGGCGCAGGAGGGGGCGGGCTCGCGGGTCCCGACGGGGGGGAAGGCCTTCCTCTCGGTGCGGGACGAGGACAAGGCGGCCGTGGTGCCCATCGCCCAGTCGCTTGTGGAACTCGGGTTCGGGCTCGTGGCCACCGAGGGGACGCGCAAAACCCTCCTCGCGAACGGCATCGAGGCGGATTTCGTGCACAAGGTGACGGACGGCCTCCGGCCCAACACGGTCGACCTCATCGAGGGGGGCGAGGTCGACTTCGTGCTGAACACGACCGGCGGGCGGCAGTCCAAGAAAGACAGCTACTCCATCCGCCGCACCTCCCTCATCCGCAACGTCTTCTACTGCACCACCCTGGAGGCCGCCCACGCCGCCGCGCGCTCCATCCGGGCGCTGAAGGAGGCTACGCGCTCCGTCCGGCCCCTCCAGGACTACCACCGGAGCCTCCGGGCGCGGCCCGCCCCGCCGGAGTGCTAGCCCGTGCGCCGCGCGCTCGGCCTCCTCGCGGCCCTCGCCCTCCTCGGGCTGGGCGCCGGGAGCCCGGCCTCCGGGGCCGCCTCCGCCGCGCCGCCGCCGGCCGAGGCCCCGGCCCGGCCGGGCCTCTCCGTCCGTGGGGCCTTCGAGGGGCACCGCTCGGGTGTCTGGCTGAGGGCGCGGGGGGTGGTGAGCCGGCTCCTCCGCGACGACCTGGAGGGCCAGCGCCACCAGCGCTTCGTCCTCCGCCTCGCGGACGGCCTGACGGTGCTCGTCTCCCACAACATCACCGTGGCCCCGCGCGTCCCGGCCGGGAAGGGGGACGAGGTGGAGGTCTACGGCCGCTATGAGTGGAACAAGCGCGGCGGGGTCATCCACTGGACCCACCGCGACCCCAAGGGCCGGCGCGAGGGCGGGTGGATCAGGCACAAGGGGGAGGTGTACCGGTAAGGAAAGGATTCTCGTTCGTTGAAGATTTCCTCATTCGGACGCTGGTAGACGAGAGGTTTCGGTGTGCCTCGGTGTTCCCCCTCCCTCCGGGAGGGGGCAGGGGGAGGGTGAAACGCGGGGCCATTCGAGATAAAGCGCGGGGGACATTGTAGGGGCGTATTGCAATACGCCCCTACAGCAATGGGTGAGGCGGAGAAGGAATCAGGGATCTCCCGCCTTTTGCGCCGTGGCGATGAGCCGCGAGAGGGCCGGGGAGGCGGGAGAGCCCTGGAAATCTCCGTAGAGGGCGATGTCCGCGAAGCCCGCCGCCAGGAGGGCGTCCCGAATTTCCCCGGGCCGGTAAAGGCGCATAGAGTAGAAGTAACGGCGCTCGGGCTGACCGGGGGCGCGAATGTGGCGGCGGATCTCGTAGCGGTCGCCCTCGGAGGAGGGGGCGATGCGGCTCGACTCGGCCACCCATACCCCCTGGATGGTCACCGCGTCGTCCGGGGGGACGTGGTGCCGGAGATGGTCCGGGTTGCGCAGCTCGAGGTAGACGCCCCCTCCGGGCCGGAGGATGCGGTGGATCTCCTGGAGAGAGGCCAGGTCCTCGGCCCGGGTATCGAAGTAGCCGAAGGAGCTGAACAAGATGGCGGCGGCGTCGAAGGCGCCCGCCGCGAAGGGGAGCCGGCGCATGTCGCCGCGCGCCCACCGGCCCCCGGGCTCTTCGTCGCGGGCCCGCCTGAGGAGGGGGGCGCTGAGGTCGAGCCCCGCCGTCCAGTGGCCGTTCCGCCCCCAGGCCCGGCTGTGGCGCCCGTAGCCGCAGCACAGGTCGAGGATGCGGGCCCCGGGCGGGAGGTCCAGCAGGACCTCCACCGAAGCCGCCTGGACCTCCGTCCAGGCCTCCTCGAAGGTCTGCATGAGGGGGTAGTGCTCATCGAAGCCGGAGGCGTACCATGGTGCGGCGTCTGGTGCCATGGAGGTCTCCGGGCGGGCCGGGGGTCCCGGGGGGAGGAGGCATGTTGCTGAGATCCATCTTGTACCTTCTGCTCGTCTGGGCCGTCTACGCCGGGGTGCGGGGGTTGCTCGGCGCGGCGAGGCGGCCCGCCCGGGAGTCGCCGGGGGAGGGCGTGGACGACGTCATGAGCCCCTGCCCGGAGTGCGGGTCGTATTTCCCGGTGAGCTACGGCGTCTCCAGGCGGGTGGGCGGGCAGAAGCTCCTCTTCTGCGGCGAGGAATGCGCCGAGCGCCACGCCAGGAAGGGAAGCTGAGCGTCTCCATTGACTTTTGCCGCGCCGGGCGTAATCTGACCTGCACAGTTGGATTCCGCCCGGTCCCGCGGGCCTCATGGGGATGAGCCCGGGGGAGCGAAAGGAGCCGGAACGGGGGGAAGCGGCATGAAGATTTTCATCGACACGGCCAACCTGCAGGAAATCAAGGAAGCCGCCGCGACCGGCGTCATCGACGGCGTCACCACCAACCCGACCCTCATCGCGAAGGAAGGGGCCGACATCCACACCCGCATCCGCGAGATCTGCGAGGTGGTGAACGGGCCGGTGAGCGCCGAGGTGGTGGCCACGAAATGGGAGGAGATGGTCGAGGAGGGGCGCGAACTGGCGGCCATCCACGACAACGTGGTGGTCAAGGTGCCCATCGGCCTGGACGGGCTCAAGGCGGTCAAGAAGCTCCGGGAGGAGAACATTTCGACCAACGTGACGCTGATCTTCAACCCCGCCCAGGCCCTCCTGGCGGCGAAGGCCGGCGCCTCGTTCGTGAGCCCCTTCGTGGGGCGCCTCGACGACATCACCAGCCCGGGCATGGACATGGCGGCGGACATCGTCCGCATCTTCCAGAACTACGATTTCGCCACCCAGGTCCTCGTGGCGAGCGTGCGCCACCCGATGCACGTGCTCGAGGCGGCGCGCATGGGAGCGGACGTGGCGACCTGCCCCTTCGGCGTCATCGGGCAGCTCCTCAAGCATCCCCTGACCGACATCGGTCTGGAAAAATTCCTGGCGGATTGGCGGCGGGCCAGCGAGCTCCGCTGACCGCGCAAGGCGAAGGAGAGTACCCAGTGCCCATGTACGAATTCATCTGCGGCGAATGCGAGACCGATTTCGAGAAGCTCGTGGCCTCGGCCGAGGCGGCTTCCTCGGTGGAGTGCCCCTCCTGCGGGTCCAAGAAGGTGCACAAGAAACTCTCCGTCTTCGCGAGGACGGCGGCGGGCACTGGCCCCTCGGGCTATTCGAGCGGTTTCTCGGGCGGCGGCCACTGCTGCGGCGGCTCCTGCTCCTGCCACTGAGCGCATCCGGAATTCCCGAGGCGGCCCCGCGGGGCCGCCTTCGCGCGCACGCCCGATGACCGCCCTTTTGCGGAGGCCGCCTCATGCCGGAGGAGAGCGGGGAGCACGTCAGCATCTTCGAAACGGCGAACGCCCAGTTTGACCGCGCCGCCCAGGTGATCGAGCTCGACGGGGAGATGCAGGCTCTCCTCAAGAACCCCTTCCGCGAAATGCAGGTCGAGATCCCCCTCCGCCGCGACAACGGTGCGCTCTCCCTCTACCGGGGCTACCGCGTCCAGTTCAACGGCGCCCGCGGGCCCTTCAAGGGAGGCATCCGCTACCACCAGGACGTGGACATGGACGAGGTCCGGGGCCTGGCGGCCCTGATGACCTGGAAGACCGCCCTCGTCAACATCCCCTTCGGGGGAGGCAAGGGGGGCGTCAACGTCAACGTGAAGGAGCTGAACCGCTTCGAGAACGAGCGGCTGACGCGCAAGTTCATCTCGCGCATCGGGCATATCCTGGGCCCGTACCGCGACATCCCGGCCCCGGACATGAACACGAACGCCCAGGTCATGGCCTGGATCATGGACGAGTACAGCGGCCGCCACGGCTACAGCCCGGCGGCCGTCACCGGCAAGCCGCTCGCCCTCGGCGGCTCCGCCGGGCGCGAGGCGGCCACCGGCCGGGGCGTGGTGATGGTGTTCGAGGAGATCGCCCGGCGCGAGGGCTGGGACCCCAAGCAGATGACAGCGGCCGTCCAGGGCTTCGGCAACGTCGGAAGCTACGCCTCGCGCTTCCTGTCGGAGATCGGGATTAAGGTCCAGGCCATCTCCGACGTGTCGGGCGCCTATTTCTCCCAGAAGGGCGTCGACATCTCCCGCGCCTGGAACCACAACGCGCGCCACGGCAGCCTCGAGGGTTTCGCGGAGGGAGACAAGATTTCGAACGAAGAGCTCCTCGCCCTCAAGGTGGACGTGCTGGTGCCGGCCGCGCTGGGCGGCGTGCTCAACAAGGAAACCGCGGGCCGGGTGAAGGCGCGCATCGTGCTCGAGGCCGCGAACGCCCCCGTGACGGAAGCGGGCGAGAAAATCCTCGAGGCGAACGGAGCCTGCCTCATCCCGGACATCCTGGCCAACGCGGGCGGTGTGACGGTCTCCTATTTCGAGTGGGTGCAGAACATCCAGCAGTTCACCTGGGACGAAGACCGCGTGAACTCCGAGCTGGGAAAGATCATGAACCGGACGGCCGCCCAGGTGTGGGAACTGGCGAAGCAGCGGAATGTCTCGATGCGCACGGCCGCCTTCATGATCGCCATCGAGCGGGTCGCGGAGGCCGAGCGCCTGCGGGGAATCTAATCCGGCGCCTGCCGCCGGTGGAGCCGAGTTTGCCGGAGCAAGAATACGAGGTCGAGGGCGAGGGCCTGGCCAAGTCCTACGGCTCCGTCAAGGCGGTGGACGGCGTGAGCCTGCGGATCCGGCGGGGGGAGTGCTACGGAATCCTCGGCCCCAACGGCGCGGGCAAGACGACGACCATCAAGATGATCTGCGGCTATGCCATCCCGGACGCGGGCAGCCTGCGCGTCTTCGGCATCGACGCCGTCGCCGACAGCCGCCGCGTCCGCGAGCGAATGGGCATCGTCCCCCAGGAAAGCACCCTCGACAGCGAGCTGACCGTGTACGAGAACCTCTGGGTGTACGCGGGATACTTCGGCCTCTCCCGGAAGGAGTCCCGCCCCCGCATCGAGGAGCTGCTCGAATTCTTCCAGCTCCGGGAGAAGTGGGACGCCCAGATCAAGGCGCTCTCGGGGGGCATGAAGCGCCGGCTCCTCATCGCCCGGGCGCTCATCCACCGCCCCCGGCTCCTCGTCCTCGACGAGCCGACCACGGGCCTGGACCCCCAGGCGCGCCACCTCGTGTGGAACCGCCTGCGCGAGTTGCGGCGCCAGGGGCTGAGCATCCTCTTGACGACGCACTACATGGAGGAGGCAGCCCAGCTCTGCGACCGCATCGGGGTGATGGACGAGGGCAGGTATCTCGTGGAGGGCGCGCCCATCGACCTCGTGCGCGAGCGGGTGGGGGAGGAGGTCATCGAGCTTCGCGGTGTGGATGAGGGGCCGGTCCTCCGGGCGCTGGACGGGCTTCCCTTCAAGCCCGAGCGGGTAGGGGACACGCTCTACCTCTATTGCCGGGACGGACGGGTGATGGACCGCCTCATCGGCGCGGGGCGGCGGGACTTCCTCCGGCGGCCCGCGACGCTGGAGGATCTCTTCCTCCACCTCACGGGCCGGGAATTGCGCGAATGAGCGAATTCCTCCAGCACGCCCCCAGCCACCGCGCGGTGCGGGTGTGGATCCGGCACCTGGTGATGTACCGCTCCTGGTTCATCGCCGAGTGGGCGGGCAGCCTCACCGAGCACGCCCTATACCTCCTGGCCTTCGGCTACGGGCTCGGCCGCTTCGTTCCCGACATGGGGGGGATGGCCTACGCCCAGTTCATCGGGCCGGGGCTGGTGGTCTCGATCGCCATGTGGTCGGCCTCCTACGAGTCCACCTACGGGGCCTACTCCCGCATGCGGCTTCAGCACATCTACGAGGGGATGCTCTCGGCCCCCCTCACCATCGGGGACGTGGTGCTGGGCGATCTTCTCTGGTGCGCCTCGCGCTCCCTCATCGGAGCGGTCCTGATGCTGATCGTCCTCTCGGCGTTCGGGCTGGTGGGCTCCCCCTGGGCGGCCGCCGTGCTGCCGGTGGTGTTCATCGAGGCCCTCATGTTCGCCGGGCTGGGCCTCATCGCCACCGCCCTGGCCCCAAGCCACTCCTTCTTCAACTTCCACTACTCCCTCATCGTCATGCCCATGTTCTTCTTCGCCGGGACCTTCTTTCCTCTTCAGGGGCTCCCGGCCTGGATGCAGACCGTCTCGGAGCTGATGCCCCTGACCCACGCCGTGATCCTCGCCCGGGGGCTGATCGTGTACGGGCACGCGCCGGACGCCCTCTGGCACCTCTTCATGCTGAGCGTCTTCACCCTGGGGTTCCTGGCGGTGGCCTGCGGGCTGGTGGGCCGCCGGATGCTGGACTGAACGGTGGCCTCGGAGCTGCGCCGCCTGCTCGGGGTGGAAGGGCACTTCCGCTTCCACGAAACCGTCGCCCGCTTCCTGATGGCGCGCGAGGAGCGCGTGAACCTCTATGACGGCCGCGTCTTCCGCCGCGCGGTGGAGGACGGAGCGGGAGGCCTCTTCCTTCTGGAGGCCGAGGCCGGGGGGGAGGGTCCTCAGGCGTCCGTCGTCATGCGGCTCCGCTCCCCGGGGGGGCTCCCGCGGGGGGCGGCCCGGGCGGGGGAGCGGGCCCTCGCCCATCTTCTCGCCTTCGATCTGGACCTCGCCCCCTTCAACGCCATGGCCCGGGAAGACCGCCACCTCGCCCCTCTCGTGGAGCGGTTCGAGGGCTTGAAGCCCGTCCGCTACCTCGGGATGTTCGAGGCGCTCGTGACGGCCATCTCGACCCAGCAGGTGAACATGACTTTCGGCGCCGTCATCCGGGGGCGGCTGACGGAGCGCTACGGCGGATCGTTGCGCCTGGGGGAGGCGGTGTTCCACGCCTTCCCGCCGCCCGCCGCCGTGGCCCGCGCCAAGCCCGACGAGCTCCGCCGATTGCAATTCTCGGAACGGAAGGCGGAGTATGTCATCGGCGCAGCCCGCGCGATCGAGGAAGGCGCGATCGACGAGGCGGAGCTGCGCCGCCTCCCCTTCGAGGAGGCCGTGGAGCGGTTGAGGGCGCTGCGGGGCGTGGGCCGCTGGACGGCCGAGCAGGGCCTCTTCCGGGGGCTGGGCCGGGTGGAGGCCTTCCCGGGCGGGGACCTCGGGGTGCAGAAGGTGGTGGCGCATTACTGCCTGGGGCGCGAATGGGCGGAGGAGAAGGAGGTCCGCCGCGTGGCGGAACGGTGGGCCCCCTGGGGAGGGATCGCGGTGACCTATCTGTTCGCCGCCTGGCGCGCGGGCGTCCCGCCCCTCCCGCCGGCCCGGCGCCCGCCGCGCCCCGCGCGGAAGCGGCAGGAGGCCCGGCCGTGAACGCGCTCCGGGAGATGATCGAGCGGCGCGAGGCGGAGCTCCTGGCCCCCTACGCCGCGCACAGCGCCGCGAGCCTGGGGCGGGCCCACCCCGAGCCCGAGCACGCCATGCGGACCGCCTTCCAGCGCGACCGCGACCGAATCATCCACACCACCGCCTTCCGGCGGCTCGAGTACAAGACCCAGGTCTTCGTGAACCACGAGGGCGACCACTTCCGCACCCGGCTCACCCACACCGTCGAGGTCAGCCAGATCGCGCGCTCCATCGCCCGGGCGCTCCGCCTGAACGAGGAGCTGGCCGAGGCGGTGGCGCTGGGCCACGACCTGGGCCATCCACCCTTCGGCCACGCGGGCGAGACGGTGCTGGACGGCCTCATGGAGGGCCATGGGGGCTTCGAGCACAACCTCCAGGCCCTCCGCATCGTGGAGCGCCTGGAGCGGCGCTACCCGGCCTTCCCGGGCCTCAACCTCACCTGGGAGACGCGGGAGGGAATCATCAAGTACCTCCCCCGCTACAAGGGGCCCATGCCCGCCGGGCTCTCGAACGGCACCGCGCCTAGCCTGGAGGCCCAGGTGGTGGATGCGGCGGACGAGATCGCCTACAACAACCACGACCTGGACGACGGCCTCTCATTCCGCCTGTTCGCCCCTGAGGACGCCGCCGAGTGCTCTCTCTGGGGCGAGCACCACCGGGCCGCGCGGCGGGATTATCCCGGTGCCTCCCCCCGCGAGATCAAGCACGAAACCATCCGGCGCATCATCAACGCCCAGGTGACGGACCTCGTCCTCGCCACGCGCGGGCGGGCCGAGGCGCTGGGTCTGCGCGATCTGGCCGACGTGCGCGGGCGGGGCCACGGCGCGGCGGGCTTCAGCCCCGCGATGGAGGAGCGCAACCAGGAGCTCAAGCGCTTCCTCATGGAGCGGATGTACCGCAACGAGCGGGTGCGGCGGCTCGAGGCGAGCGCCCGCAAGGTGCTCACGGATCTCTTCAACGCCTACCTCGGCGACCCCTCCCGCATGCCCGCGCACGTCGCCCGCCGCGAGGCGGAGGACGGCCGGCCGCGCATGGTGTGCGACTACGTCTCCGGGATGACCGACCGCTACGCCTACCAACAGCACAAGCGCATGTTCGGCGAGGACCTGGCGCTGGAGGGGTAGGGGCCGGATGGTTGCATGGGGCCAGCGGTTTCATCCGTAGGGGCGGTTCGCGAACCGCCCCCACGAAATTGATCGGTGTCTCGCCTTCCGGGTCAGTAATATTTGTAGGGGCGGATTTCAAACCCGCCCCTACGGATTTCCTGTCCGGAAGATGGATTGGCCTTGGCGCGTTCTCCCTCTCCCCCCTCCCGAACCGGCTGGCCGGTTCGGGGACCCGAAAAGACGGGGAGAGGGGTGACGGCGCTGCTCTCACCCGCAGGTTTTAATTCATGGCCGGAACGTGTAGCTCGATTTGGTGGAGGGCCGCCTACGGTTCCAGCGTGACGTTGTAGCCCTGCTGGCGGCGCTGGATGAGGAGTTGGACGCGGGGCAGCTCGCGCGCCCGCACGAGCGCCTCGCGGAAGGTTTCGGGGTCGGCGGTTTCCTGGGCGTTGATGCGGCGGATGACGTCCCCGGGCCGGATGCCGATGCCCTCGGACGGCCCTCCGGGGAGCACCTCGGTGATGACCATCCCTTGTCGCGTGCCCAGCCGGAAGCGCTGGATGGCGTCGGGGCCGATGGGCGCGGCCCGAAGGCCCAGCCAGTTCCAGGCGATCTCCTCGGCCAGGGCGGCGGGAATGGGCGCGAGGGTGACCTGGGTCTCGATTGCCTTCCCTTGGCGCCAGAGCCGGAGAGGCACCCGGGAGCCCACGGTATAGCCGGCCAGCTCGTTCAGGTAGTCCTCGCGCGAGCCCACGTCCTTCCCGCCGAAGGCGAGGAGGATGTCGCCCGCGCGGATGCCCGCCCGCTGGGCCGGGCTGTCGGCCAGCACCTGCGTGGCGATGGCCCCGTGCGGCTGGGGAAAGCCCATCTGGCCCGCCATGCGGGGCATGAGGTCGCGGACCACCATCCCCACCCAGCTCCTGCGCACCTTCCCGAACGTGATGAGGTCGCTCACGATGCGGTGGGCGCGGTCGATGGGGATGGCGAAGCCGATCCCCTGGGCGTTGCTGAAGATGGCCGTGTTGATGCCGATCAGCTCCCCGTAGATGTTGAGCAGGGGCCCGCCCGAGTTGCCGGGGTTGATCGAGGCGTCCGTCTGGATGAAGTCGGCCGGGTGGCGCCGGGTCTTATCCCGCCCGTCGTCCAGCGTGCGGCCGAGGGCGCTCACCACGCCCGTGGTGACGGTGTGGGCGAGTCCGAAGGGGTTGCCGATGGCGATCACGGTTTCGCCGATCATGAGGTCGTCCGAGCGGCCCAGCGGCAGGTGGGGCAGGGGCTCGCGGACGTCGATCTTGATGACGGCAAGGTCGTTCTCGGGGTCGGCGCCGATGAGCCGCGCGGGCAGGGCCTCGCGGCCGGCGAGGGAGACGCGGATCTCGCTCGCGCGGGAGACGACGTGCTCGTTCGTGAGGATGAAGCCGTCGGGCCGGATGATCACCCCCGAGCCCAGGCTGCGCTCGGGGCGGTAGGAAGGTGTCCTGCCGAAGAACTCGCGGAAGAACTCATCCGCCCGGGGATTCCGGTAGGGCGAGAAGGGGTTGGCCACCTCGCGGATCTGCAGCGCGCTGATGTTCACCACGGCGGGGGCCGCGCGCTCCACGGCCTGGACGACGGGGGTGCGGCGGCCGTCGCGGTCCCGGGGAGCGGCCCACGCGGAGGGCGCCGCCGCCAGGGAGGCGGCCAGGAGGATCGCGGCGGCGGTACGGCGGGCGGCTCGGGTCATTGGGCTCGCAGGGCGGCGAAGATGTTGGTGCCTTTTCGCTTGAGGAGGAGGAGGACGACGCCCTCCTTGCCCGGCTTCCCGGCCAGGGCGCGGAAGTCGTCCAGGGTGCGCACCGGCCGGTGGTTCACCTCCACGATCTGGTCGCCCACGGCCACGCCGCCCATTTGGGCCGGGCCGTCCCGGTGGACGGCCGTGATGACGATCCCCTGGTTCTCCTTGAGGCCGAACCTCTGGGCGAGCGCCGGGGTGATGGGCTCGATCTTCATGCCGAGGGGGTCCTTGGAGTTGGCCTTTACGAGGACGGGCGCCTCGGGGCTCGCCCCGATCTTGATGCGGGCCGCCTTCAGCTCGCCGCCGCGGTAGTACTTCACCTCCACCGCGTTCCCCGGGCGGGCCCGCGCCACCATGCGGGAGAGGGACTCCCAGGTGATGACCTCGAGCCCGCCGAAGGAGACGATCACGTCGCCGCGCTGGAGCCCCGCGGCATCCGCCGGCCCCCCGCGCACCACCTCGGCGAGCTTGGCCCCCCGCTGGAAGGGGAGCCCCAGTTTCTTGGCCTCCTCGGGGGGGACGGCGGTGAGGGAGGCGCCCATGCGGCCGCGGACCGGGTAGCCCTTGTGCCGGAGGTCGTCGATGACGGCCTTGGCCTGGTTGATCGGAATGGCGAAGCCGAGCCCCAGGCTCGCGGGCTGCCTTCCCTTGGAAAAGATGGCGGTGTTGATGCCGATCACCTCTCCCTGGCTGTTGGCCAGCGGCCCGCCGGAGTTGCCGGGATTGATGGAGGCGTCGGTCTGCAGGTAGTCGTCGTAGGGGCCTTCCCCCAGGTTGCGGTGGAGGGCGCTGATGACGCCCACCGAGACGGAGCGGGAGAGGCCGAAGGGGCTGCCGACGGCCAGAACCCACTCGCCCACCTCCACGCGATCCGAGTTGCCGAGGATGGCGGCCTTGAGCGGGGCCGTATGCGTCACCTTGAGGAGGGCCAGATCCGATTTTTCGTCCACGCCGGCGATGCTGGCCGCGAGTTCTTCCCCCGAATGGAGTTTCACGAGGACTTCCTTGCCGTCCTTGATGACGTGGTGGTTGGTGAGGATGTAGCCCTCCTCCCCGATCACGATTCCGGACCCCACGCTGTACTGGCCGGAACCGAGGTCCTCGAAATCCCGGAAGGGGCCTCCCTTCTTCTGCCCGGGGCCGAAGATCCCGAGGCCCGCCTCTTCCCTGGGTTTCACCCGGATGTGGACGACCGAGGGCTCGAGCCGCTTGACCGCCTCGACGATGGTGCGGTCCCCGAAAGTGAGGGTGGAGGTGGCGGCGCGGGCCGGGAGAGCGGCCGGGACGGCGAGCGATGCCGCAATGAGAAGAGCTGGCAAAATCTTGAGCATGGTCCCTTCCTGCCGACGGAGCGTCGCCGGTGGCGCGGCGTCCTCAATGCTAGCACCGGGGGGAAGGCGGGACAATCAGGTGATTTCGGGGGTTTATCAGGGCGCGGATGCGTTCCGGCGCGGGATCGGCTATGCTTGGGGCCGAATCGGGGGGCGGAGGCCTTTGGCCGCTCCCTTCGCCCAGTGCGGATTCCACCTGAGAGTGCTGATTCGGCCGTGACCCTCGACCATATCCGGAATTTTTGCATCATCGCCCACATCGACCACGGAAAATCGACCCTGGCCGACCGTATCCTGGAGCGGACGGGGGCTCTCTCCGCCCGCGAGATGTCCGAGCAGGTGCTCGACTCGATGGACCTGGAACGGGAGCGCGGCATCACCATCAAGGCGGCCAGCGTGCGGCTCCAGTACCGCTCCCCGAAGGGGAGGACCTACGTCTTCAACCTGATCGACACCCCGGGCCACGTCGACTTCAGCTACGAGGTTTCGCGGAGCCTCAAGGCCTGCGAGGGGGCGCTTCTCCTCGTGGATGCCACCCAGGGCATCCAGGCCCAGACGCTGGCGAACGCCTACCTGGCGATGGGGCACGACCTGGCCATCGTCCCGGTTATCAACAAGATCGACCTCCCCTCGTCCGACCCGGAGCGGGTGATGGCCCAGGTGGAGGACATCATCGGCATCGACCGCAAGGAATGCCTGCTGGTGAGTGCCAAGATGGGGACGGGGGTGGACGAGCTCCTCGAAGCGCTGGTGGAGCGCATCCCGCCCCCCGGGGGCGACCCGGATGCCCCGCTCCAGGGCCTGCTCATCGACTCCTGGTTCGACTCCTACCAGGGGGCCATCCCGCTCGTGCGCGTGTTCCAGGGGAAGGTGCGGAAAGGCGACGTGGTCCGCTTCATGTCGAACGGCAGCACGTACCAGGTAGACGCCCTCCAGGTCTACACGCCGCGCGAGACGCCCGCGGAGTCCCTCGGGCCGGGGGAGGTGGGTTCCTTCTCGGCGGCCATCCGCCAGGTGAGCGACACCAGGGTGGGCGACACCGTCACCTTGAGGGACAGGCCCGCCTCCGAGCCGATCGAGGGCTTCCAGGAGCCCAAGGCGATGGTTTTCAGCGGCCTCTACGCCGCCGACAGCGCGGAATATGAGAACCTCCGGGCCGCCCTGGAGAAGCTCCGCCTGAACGACTCCGCCTTCAGCTACGAGCCCGAGACCTCGCCGGCCCTGGGCTTCGGCTTCCGCTGCGGCTTCCTGGGCCTGCTCCACATGGACATCATCCGCGAGCGCCTGGAACGGGAGTACGACCTCACCCTCATCATCACCGCCCCCACCGTCATCTACCGCGTCTACCTGCGGGACGGCTCCGTGATCGAGATCGACAGCCCGGCCAAGCTGCCGGACCTCACCCGGATCGACCACATCGAGGAGCCCTTCATCGTCGGCACCATCCTGTCCCCGACCGAATATGTGGGCGCCATCTTCAAGCTCACGCAGGAGAAGCGCGGCGTCCAGCGCTCGCTGGAGTACCTCGACCCCAAGACAGTCCAGATCATCTACGAGCTGCCCTTCGGGGAGATACTCTTCGATTTCTACGACCGGCTGAAGTCCATCACCCGGGGCTACGCGAGCTTCGACTACGAGCCCCTGGACTTCCGCCCGGCGGAGGTGGTGAAGCTCGACATCCTGCTGAACGGCCAGCCCATCGATCCCTTCTCCACCATCCTCCACAAGGAGAGGGCCTACACCTACGGCCGGGCGCTGGTGACGAAGATGCGCCAGCTCATCCCCCGGCAGATGTTCGAGGTGGTCATCCAGGCGGCGGTGGGGAACCGCGTCATCGCGCGCGAGACCGTGAAGGCACTGCGCAAGGACGTGACGGCCAAGTGCTACGGCGGGGACATCACCCGGAAGCGGAAGCTCCTGGAGAAGCAGCGCGAGGGCAAGAAGCGGATGAAGAACATCGGCACGGTGGAGGTGCCGCAGGAGGCCTTCATGGCCGTCCTGGACGTCGGCCGGGAGGGCGCGTGACCGAATCCGAGACGACGCGCGGCGGGCGCCGCCTCCCGCGCGAAAAATCCACGATCCGCGAGTACGCCGAGGCCATCATCATCGCCCTGCTGCTCGCGCTCTTCGTCCGCTCCTTCATTATCCAGGCGTTCAAGATCCCCTCGGGGTCCATGGAGGACACCCTCCTCATCGGGGACCATCTCCTCGTCAACAAGTTCCTCTACTGGTTCCGCGGGCCCCGGCGCGGCGACATCATCGTCTTCCGGTATCCCCGGGACGAGAGCCGCGACTTCATCAAGCGCGTGATCGGGCTGCCGGGAGAAACCGTGATGATCCGCGGCCGGGACGTCTTCATCAACTGCGCCACCCCGGATGAGCCCTCCCGCTGCGCGCCGCTGCGGGAGCCGTACACCATCTTCAAGCCCGAGGGAGGGATGGAAGGGCCCGAGCGCTTCTGGGGTCCTCGCGTCGTGCCGCCGGGCCATCTCCTCATGCTCGGGGACAACCGGAACAACAGCCAGGACAGCCGCTTCTGGGGCTTTCTCCGGATGGGGGCCCAGCTCGACCGCCTCCGCGTCCGGCTGGGGGACTACCACCTCGATCTGCCCTTCCCCTGCTCGCTCTGGCCCGGAGCCTGCTGGGACGACAAGATCCGCGGCGTCGCCTTCGTCATCTACTGGTCCTGGGACGGCGGGCACGGGGGCGTCCGCTGGAGCCGGTTCGGGAAGATCATCCGGTAGATTTACCGGGCTTCTTTCGCCCGTAGGGGCAGGCCTCCGTGCCTGCCCCATCGTGCATGAGGGCGGCCACAGGGAGCCGCCCCTACACATCCTGCCGGATTTCCCGTCCCATCAATTCCCGCAGCCGCGCCGCCCCTCGGTCCGCCTCCTCCCACGGGAGCCAGTCCGCCCGGGGGCCCAGGGGCGCCCACAGGGCGGGGGCCGAGGCGGGCCCCATGAGGATGAGGGCGGGCGCCCCGCACAGCGCGGCCAGATGGCTCACCCCCGAGTCGCAGCCCAGATAGGCGCGAGGCTCCGCCAGGAGCGCCCCCAGCGCCTCGGCCGGAGGGGCCTTGAGGGCGGGGAGGGCGCTCCCCCACGCCCCCTCGAAGGCCCGGACCGCCTCGGCGTCGGCCGGGCCCTGGATGAGCAAGGGCGGCTCATCGCCGCAAAAATCCCGCGCGATATGGGCCATCGCCCCGGACGGGGCCCACTTGCCCCGGCCCCCGCTCCCCGGGTGCAGGACCAGGGAGGGAGGTCGGTCCACCCCCAGCGCGGCCAGCAGCCCCCGCGCCTTCTCCCGGCTGGCGGGGGAGGGGACGAGCGGAGGGGGCGGCCAGGGCCCCGGCGGGGCGTCCGGGGCGGCGGCCCGTTCCATCCAGCGCGCGGTATGCGTTCCCTCGTCCGGCGGAGGGAAGGGAGGGGCGAGGCGGTGGTTCCCCCCGCGGAGCGCCCGGAGCCGCCGGGCGGTCTCCCCCTCCAGGTCGCGGGCGAAGAAAACCGAGGCGTCATAGCCTTGGAGGAGGAGATCCAGCGCGTCCCCTGGGGCAGGCTCCTGGTAGAGGAGATGGAAGGGCCGGGCCTCGGCGTCCAGGAGCGCGTCCGCCCGCCCGGCGTCGAGCAGGGGGGCGGCGCAGGCGGGCCGGGCGGCCAGGACAATCCGGGCCCCGGGGAAGCGGCGCCGCAGGGCATCCAGGGCCGGGAGGGCGAGGAGGGTATCCCCCAGCGCGCCCGAGCGGAACAAGAGGACGCGGCCCATCTGGGTCAGGAGGGGAGCGCGCGGAGGATGCGGGCGAAGTCCTCCGCATCCAGGGTTTCGGCCCGGCGCCCGCCCGCCACCCCGGCGCGGGCCAGAATCTCCGGCCAGTCGGGGATTTTCCCCGGCAGGGAGAAACCTTTCAGGTTGTTGAGGAGGGTCTTCCGCCGGTGGGCGAAGGCGGCCCGCACGAGGCGGAAGTAGGTTTCCTCGTCGGGCACCCGGACCCGAGGGCGGGGGAGGGCCCGGAGGCGCACGAGGGCCGAGTCCACCTTGGGCGGGGGCCGGAAGGCCCCCGGCGGCACCCAGCGGCAGACTTCCGCCTCGTAGCGGTGCCGCACCCAGAGGGTGAGGGAGCCGTAGTCTTTTCCGCCGGGCGGGGCGGCAAGGCGCTCGGCCACCTCGCGCTGCACCATGACCACCATGAGCGGGAAGCGCTCCGGCCACCCGCACAGGAGCGAGAGGAGGCCCGAGGCGATGTTGTAGGGGAGGTTCGCGATGAGCTTCTGGGGCGAGGGGAGGGCCGCATAGTCGAGCTTCATGGCGTCACCGGGGATGACCTCGAGCGAGGACTCCCGGGCGGCCAGCTCCTGGAGGCCGGGCAGGAGGTCGCGGTCGAGCTCCACCGCGGCGACGCGGGCCCCGGCGGCCAGCAGGGCGCGGGTGAGGGTGCCGTCTCCCGCCCCGATCTCCAGCGCACGCTCGCCGGGAGAAATCCCCGCCAGTTCAATGATGGTCCGCAGGACCGCCGGATCCCGGAGGAAATGCTGGCCGAAGCGCTTTTTCGGGGAGGCGGGCATGGCGGTTCCGTCGCGGGGGCGGGCCGGCAGGCCGACACAGTGCCCCGCCGGGAGGGAAGGGTCAAGGGGGGCCGGGACCGGCCCGAAATGGCCGTGGGCGGTTGGCACACCCCCGAGGACGTGCTAAGGATCAGGGCGTCTGATTATCCCCCTCTTGGCCCTTGCGGGGAAAAGCGCTGGCGGCCCGCCTTGCGGGCGCCCGCCCGCGCCGTAGAAGTCCCGGCCGCGCGGAAAAAATCAGGGGGCGCGTGCCCTCTGCCGTTGTGGGATTGCCCTCCTCGGGCATGGATAAGGGAGCCGTTGAATGGCCACGAAGGCGAAGTCGAAACCGAAGGCGAAAAAGCTGCTCGAGCCGCCGAAGGAAGGCACCCGCATCACATTCAAGAACGGGAAGCTCCAGATGCCGGACGACCCCATCGTCTGCTACGTGCGGGGCGACGGCATCGGCGTCGACATCACCCCCGCCATGATGGACGTGGTGGATGGGGCGGTGCAGAGGGCCTACGGCGGGAAGCGGAAGATCGCCTGGTACCGCATCTATGCGGGCGAGGACGCCACCGAGCGCTACGGCGAGCTCATGCCCCAGGAGACGATGGACGCCGTCCGGCACTACTATTTCGCCATCAAGGGGCCCCTCTACACCCCCATCGGCGGCGGCTTCCGCAGCCTGAACGTGGCCTTCCGCCAGGTGCTCGACCTCTACGCCTGTGTCCGGCCCGTGCGGTGGTTCACCGGCGTGCCCTCGCCCGTGAAGCATCCCGAGAAGGTGGACATGTGCATCTTCCGGGAGAACACCGAGGACGTGTATATCGGCATCGAGTGGCCGGTGCACTCCAAGGGCGCGAAGAAAGTCATCTCCTTCCTCAAGAAAGAGCTCGATGTCACCGTCCGCCCCGACAGCGGCATCGGCATCAAGCCCATCTCGATCTTCGGCAGCCAACGCATCGTCAAGAAGGCGATCGAGTACGCCATCCTGAACAAGCGCAAGTCCTTTTGTCTCGTCCACAAGGGCAACGTCCAGAAGTACACCGAGGGCGCCTTCAAGGACTGGGGCTATGAGTTTCTGAAGAAGAACTACCGCAAGCACATCGTCACGGAGGAGGAGCTCGGGTCGAAGAAGTACAACGGCCAGCTCCCCGAGGGGAAGATTCTCGTCAACGACCGCATCGCCGACAACATCTTCCAGCAGGTGCTCACCCGGCCGAACGAGTACGAGGTCCTGTGCGCCACGAACCTGAACGGCGACTACCTCTCCGACGCCATCGCCGCGCAGGTGGGAGGCCTGGGCATCGCCCCGGGCGCGAACATCGGCGACCAGATCCACTTCTTCGAGCCCACCCACGGCACGGCCCCCAAGTACGCCGGCAAGGACATGGTGAACCCGAGCAGCCTCATCCTCTCCGCCGTGATGATGCTGGGCTACATGGGCTGGACGGAGGCCTCGCAGCTCATCGTCAAGGGCATGGAGGAGACCTTCCGCCAGAAGATCGTCACCTACGATTTCGAGCGCCAGATGGAAGGGGCCCAGAAGGTTTCCTGCTCGGAATTCGGGCGGGCAATTGTGCGCAATATGTAGTACCGGGAGGTGCGTATGCGCAGGCCGAAGATCACCATCGTGGGCGCCGGCAACGTGGGCGCCACCGCCGCGCACTGGGCGGCGTCGAAGGAGCTGGGCGACATTGTCCTCATCGACATCATCGAGGGCGTGCCGCAGGGCAAGGCGCTGGACCTCTACGAGAGCGCCCCGGTCGAGGGCTTCGACAGCCAGGTCGTCGGCACGAACGACTACAAGGACACCGCGAAGTCCGACATCGTCGTCATCACCGCGGGCATCGCGCGCAAGCCCGGCATGAGCCGGGACGACCTCATCGCCACGAACGCCAAGATCGTGGGCGGCGTGACGGACGAGGTGATGAAGCACTCGCCCGACTGCATCCTGGTCATCGTCTCGAACCCTCTCGACGCCATGGTCTCCATGGCCCACCGCCGGAGCAAGCTCCCCCAGAGCCGCATCGTGGGGATGGCCGGCGTCCTGGATAGCGCGCGCTTCCGCACCTTCATCGCCATGGAGCTGGGCGTCTCGGTCGAGGACGTGCAGGCCTGCGTGCTGGGCGGCCACGGGGACACCATGGTGCCGCTGCCGCGTTACAGCACGGTGGCCGGCATCCCCATCACGGCCCTGATGAAACCCGACCGCATCGAGTCCCTGGTGCAGCGCACCCGGGACGGCGGCGCCGAGATCGTGAACTACCTCAAGACCGGCAGCGCCTTCTATGCGCCCGGGGCCTCGGTCATCCAGATGGTCGAGGCGATCGTGAAGGACAAGAAGCGCATCCTCCCGTGCGCCGCCCTCCTGCAGGGCGAGTACGGCGAGCGGGACGTTTTCATGGGGGTGCCCGTCATGCTGGGCGCGGGCGGCGTCGAGAAGGTGATCGAGCTCGACCTCGCCCCGGACGAGAAGGCCGCCTTCAAGAAGTCGGCCGACCACGTCCGCAGCCTGGTGAAGGTGCTCCCGCAGTAGCCGCCGTACCCACGCCACCGTCCCCGCCCCGCCTCCGGGCTGAGGAGGCGCGGGCGGGGCGGCGTTTTTCTCCGTCCTCCGCGCCGCCCGGGCTTCGGGCGGGGCCGGAGGCCCCGGACCCCCGCCGGGCCGGGAGAGGCGGGTTCCGTCTCAGCCGACCGGAGAGCCGGATGAACATTCACGAGTACCAGGGCAAGGAGCTGTTCCGGAAATACGGGGTGGCGGTCCCCCGGGGCGGGGTGGCCTCGACGCCTGAGGAGGCCGAGCGCGTCGCCACGGAGCTGGGCGGCGCGGTGGCCGTGAAGGCCCAGATTCACGCCGGGGGACGGGGCAAGGGCGGGGGCATCCAGCTGGCCAAGAGCCCCGCCGAGGCCAGGCAGGCCGCCTCCCGGATCATCGGCATGACGCTGGTGACCCACCAGACGGGCCCCCAGGGCCGCCTCGTGAAGAAAGTGTGGGTTGAGGAGGCCAGCCAGATCGAGCGCGAGCTCTACCTGAGCATCGTCCTCGACCGCGCGGCCGGGCGCCCCACCATCATGGCGAGCACCGAAGGCGGCATGGACATCGAGGAGGTGGCCGCCAAGACGCCCGAGAAGCTCCTCAAGGTGCCGGTGGACCCCGCCCTGGGCGCCTGGCCCTCCACTGCCCGCCGCGTGGCCTACGGCCTCGGGCTGACCGGGGCGCTGGCGGGCGAGGCCGTCAAGTTCCTCACCAGCCTCTACCGCTTCTACAGCGACATGGACTGCTCCCTGGTCGAGATCAACCCGCTCATCCAGACCAAGGACGGGCGCATCCTCGCCCTGGACGCCAAGGTGAACTTCGACGACAACGCGCTCTTCCGCCACCCCGACGTGGCCGCCCTGCGCGACCTGGACGAGGAGGACCCGCTGGAGGTCGAGGCCTCGAAGCACAGCCTGAACTACATCAAGCTGGACGGCGAGGTGGGCTGCATGGTGAACGGCGCGGGGCTCGCCATGGCCACCATGGACATCATCAAGCTGAGCGGCGCCTCGCCCGCCAACTTCCTCGACGTGGGCGGGGGGGCGAGCCGCGAGATGGTGGAGAACGCCTTCCGCATCCTCATGAGCGACAAGGCGGTCCGGGCCGTGCTCATCAACATCTTCGGCGGCATCCTGCGCTGCGACGTGCTGGCCCAGGGCGTGGTGGACGCCGTGAAGACGGTCAACGTGAACGTGCCTATCGTCATCCGCATGGAGGGCACGAACGTGGACAAGGGACGGGAGATCCTGCGGACCTCCGGCCTCGATTTCACCGTGGCGGACGGGATGGCCGACGCCGCGAAGAAGGTCGTCGCGGCCCTCGACCGCACGACCTAGGAGAGCGGGCGTGAGCATCCTCATCGGCAAGGAGACGCGGGTCCTCGTCCAGGGCATCACCGGCAAGGAGGGCAACTACCACGCGCAGCAGTGCATGCGCTACAGCCAGGAGTTCGCGGGAGGGGGCGGGGCCGTCGTCGCGGGCGTGACGCCCGGCAAGGGCGGCGGCAAGCTCGACGGCGCCCTGGAGAAGGTGCCCGTCTTCGACACCGTCGCCCAGGCCGTGGCGGCGACCGGGGCGAACGCCTCGCTCATCTTCGTCCCTCCGCCCTTCGCGGCGGACGCCATCGTCGAGTCCGTGGACGCGGGAGTGCCCTTCGTGGTCTGTATCACCGAGGGCATCCCGGTGCGCGACATGGTGTACGTGAAGCGCCACATGCAGGGCTCCCCCGCCGTCCTCATCGGCCCGAACTGCCCGGGCGTCATCACCCCCGGCGGCTGCAAGATGGGCATCATGCCGGGCCACATCCACAAGGAGGGCAGCATCGGGGTCATCTCGAAGAGCGGTACCCTCACCTACGAAGTGGTGGCCCAGCTCACCGCCCAGGGGCTCGGGCAGACGACCTGCGTGGGCATCGGGGGCGACCCGATCATCGGCACGATGTACATCGACCTCCTCAGGCGCTTCCAGGAGGATCCGGCGACCGAGGCCATCATCATGATCGGCGAGATCGGCGGCTCCGCCGAGCAGGACGCAGCGCGCTGGGCCAAGAAGAACGTGACCAAGCCGATGGTGGGTTTCATCGCGGGCCAGACGGCCCCCAAGGGCCGCCGCATGGGCCACGCCGGGGCCATCATCTCGGGAGGCGAGGGAACCGCCGCCGAGAAGATGCGCGTCATGGCCGAATGCGGCATCCGCGTCACCCAGAGCCCGGCCGAGATGGGCCTCACCATGGCGCGCGCCCTGGGCCGCGCCTGAGCCTCGGCCGGGGATTTTTCAGGATAGGAGAGGCGGCCGAATGGAGCGGACGTTCGCGATGATCAAGCCCGACGCCGTCGAGCGCGGGCTCGCGGGGAAGATCCTCTCCCGCATCGAGGGGGAGGGCTTCAAGATCGTGGGGATGCGGCTCGTGCGGATGACCAAGGCCCAGGCCGAAGGGTTCTACGCCGTGCACCGGGAGCGGCCCTTCTTCGGAGGCCTGACCGCCTACATGTCCTCGGGGCGGACGGTGGTGCTGGCGCTCGAGCGCCAGAACGCCATCCAGCACTGGCGCGACGTGATGGGCGCCACCGACCCGGCCAAGGCGGCGCCCGGCACCATCCGCAAGGAGTTCGGGGAGAGCATCGAGCGCAACGCCACCCACGGCTCGGACGCCCCCGGCACGGCCGCCTTCGAGCTGGGCTACTGGTTTCCGGGAGTATCGCTGCACGAAGGATAGAGAGCGGGCATCGGAACAAAGAATCAATGTGCGAGCCTTTTCTCCCTCCCCCTCCGGGGGAGGGAGGGGGCGGGGGGAGGGAGATGCGACGAGGATCATTCCCGGGTGAAGGGGGATAAATATGCGCCTGAAGGGGAAAGTCGCCATCGTCACCGGGGCCAGCCAGGGCATCGGCCAGGCCATCGCCCTGGCCTTCGCCCGCGAAGGGGCCAAGGTCGTCCTCGCCGCCCGGAACCGGGCCAACCTTGAGGGGACGGCGCGCAAGGTGGCGGCCCTCTCCAAGGAGTCGCTCGCCTCGCTCGTCGTGCCCACCGACCAGACCGACGAGGCCCAGGTCCGCACCCTGGTCGAGAAGACCCTCGCCGAATTTGGCACCGTCGACATCCTGGTGAACAACTCGGGTGTCGCGGGCCCCACCAAGCCCTGCGAGGAAGTGACGAAGGAGGAGTGGGAGGAGTGCATGTCGGTGAACGTGACTGGCATGTTCCTGTGCGCGAAGCACGTCATCCCCGTGATGAAGAAGAACCGCCGCGGGCGCATCATCAACGTGAGCTCCATCAGCGGCAAGCGCCCCTTGCCGAACCGCATCCCCTACACCGCCTCCAAGATGGCCGTCATCGGCTTCACCCGCACCCTGGCCTTCGAGCTGGGCGGGTACGGCATCACCGTCAACGCCATCTGCCCGGGCGCCACGGCCGGGCCGCGCATCCAGAGCGTCTTCGAGAACATGGCCCGGGTGCAGAACATCTCCGTCGAGGAGGCCGAGCGCGCCTTCACCGACCCGGCCGCCCTCAAGTGCCTCGTCACCCCGGAAGATCACGCCGCGGTGTGCGTCTTCCTCGCCTCGGACGATGCCGCCCACATGACGGCCCAGGACATCAACGTCACGGCCGGCCTCGTCTGGTACTGAGCCGGGGCGCCTCCTCCCGCCTCCCCTCCCGTGCTATGCTAGCGGGTTGCCGTCCCGATGGCCGGGGCGGCCGCCATCTGTCCGCTGCCTGGGATTCCAATGCCGGAGACGAACGGAGCGCCGCGCCGCGAGCGGAAGATCGTCGTCCGCGGCGCCCGCGAGCACAACCTGAAGGACCTCCACCTCGAGATCCCCCGCGACAGGCTCATCGTCGTCACGGGGCTGAGCGGGTCGGGGAAGAGCAGCCTCGCCTTCGACACCCTCTACGCCGAGGGCCAGCGCCGCTACATCGAGTCCCTCTCGGCCTACGCCCGGCAGTTCATGGACCAGATGGACAAGCCGGACGTGGACTCCATCGAGGGCCTCTCGCCCACCATCGCCATCGAACAGAAGACCATCAGCAAGAACCCCCGCTCCACCGTGGGCACGGTGACGGAGATCTACGACCACCTGCGCCTCCTCTACGCCCGGCTGGGGGCTCCCCACTGTCCCTCCTGCGGCCGGCCCATGAACGCCCTCTCGACCGAGCAGATGGTGGCCCGCGCCCTGGGTATCGGAGTGGGCAAGCGCCTCCAGGTGCTGGCGCCCCTGGTGCGGGGGCGCAAGGGCATTTACCGCAAGGAGTTCGACGACCTGCTGCGCAAGGGCTTCACCCGGGCGCGGATCGACGGGCGCTACCGCGAGCTGGAGGAGGACATCGCCCTCGACCGCCACGCCAAGCACAATATCGAGGTGGTGGTGGACCGGCTGGTCCTGAAGCCGGGGATCGAGAAACGCCTGGGCGAGTCCATCGAGACGGCGCTCTCGCTGGCGAAGGGCCTGGTGATGTTCCACGAGGAGGAGGGGAGCGAGTATCTCTTCAGCCGCCAGTCGGCCTGCGCCGAGTGCGGGGTGACGCTGCCCGAGATGGCGCCCCGGATGTTCTCCTTCAACAGCCCCTACGGCGCCTGCCCGGCCTGCGGCGGCCTGGGTTCGGTCTACCAGATGGACCCGGCCCGGGTGGTGCCCGACCCCTCCCTCTCGCTGGAGGAAGGGGCCCTCGCCCCCCTGCGGGGGAGCAAGAGCTTCCTCGCCTCCGCCGTGAAGGCGGCCATCGAGGTCTACGACATTCCCCCCGATAAGCCCTTCGCCAGGCTCTCGAAGAAGCACCAGGACATCCTCCTTCACGGGAACGGGGGGGACGCCCTGCGTGTCCGCCACAAGACGGGCGGGCGAACCCTGAGGCGGGAACGGGTCTTCCCGGGGGTGCTGGCCGCCCTGGCCGAGCGGCGGGAGGAGACCCAGAGCGACGACCTGAGGGTGGACCTGGAGCAGTACATGAGCGCCCTCCCCTGCGAGGCCTGCAAGGGCGGGCGGCTGCGGCCCGAGAGCCTGGCCGTGACCTTCGGGGGGAAGAACATCTCCGAGGCCTGCGCCATGACCATCCAGGAGGCGCGGCCCTTCTTCGCCCGGATGAGCGAGGTGCGGGCGAACGACCTGGTGGCCGAGCGCATCCTGAAGGAGATCAATGAGCGCCTGGAGTTCCTGGACCGGGTGGGGCTCGACTACCTCACCCTCGACCGCCCCACCGGCACCCTCTCGGGGGGGGAGGGTCAGCGCATCCGCCTGGCCGGGCAGATCGGGGCGAGCCTGGTGGGGGTGCTCTACATCCTCGACGAGCCCAGCATCGGCCTCCACCAGCGGGACAACCGCCGCCTCCTCGGCACCCTGCGCCGCCTGCGCGACAACGGGAACACCGTCATCGTGGTGGAGCACGACCGCGAGACCATCGAGAGCGCGGACCACGTGATCGACCTGGGCCCGGGCGCCGGGGAGCACGGGGGCCGCCTCGTGGCCTCCGGGACCCCGGACGACATCCGCGCCCACCCGGACTCCCTGACCGGGCGTTACCTGGCCGGAGAGCTCGAGGTGCCCCGGCCCGCCGGCCGGCGCAGGCCCGCGGGGCGCTTCCTCACCATCCGGGGGGCCTCCCAGCACAACCTGCGGGACATCGACGTCTCCATCCCCCTCGGGCTCTTCACCTGCGTGGCCGGGGTGAGCGGAAGCGGGAAGAGCACCCTCGTCGAGGAGATCCTCTACCGCGCCCTGGCCCGCAAGCTCTACGGCGCGCTGGCCCCCCCGGGCGCCCACCGGGCCATCGAGGGCGTCGAGCACATCGACAAGGTGATCGACATCGACCAGTCCCCCATCGGGCGCACCCCGCGCAGCAACCCGGCCACCTACACGGGGGTGTTCGCCCCCGTCCGGGAGCTCTTCGCCCAGATGCCCGAGGCCCGCAAGCGCGGCTACAAGGGCGGGCGCTTCAGCTTCAACGTGAAGGGCGGGCGCTGCGAGGCCTGCGAGGGGGACGGCTACATCCGGGTCGAGATGCACTTCCTTCCCGACCTCTACGCCCAGTGCTCCGAGTGCCGGGGGCGCCGCTTCAACCGCGACACCCTGGATATCCGCTACAAGGGGAAGAACATCGCCGAGGTGCTCGACATGACGGTGGAGGAGGCGGCGGCCTTCTTCGAGAACATCAACGCGCTGCGGTGGAAGCTCCGCACCCTCCAGGACGTGGGGCTGGACTACGTGCGCCTCGGCCAGCCGGCCACCACCCTGAGCGGGGGCGAGGCCCAGCGCATCAAGCTGGCGAAGGAGCTCTCGCGCCAAGCCACGGGCCGCACGCTCTACATCCTGGACGAGCCGACGACGGGCCTCCACTTCGCCGACATCGAGAAGCTCCTCTCCGTTCTCCACCGGCTGGTGGACCAGGGGAACACGGTGGTGGTCATCGAGCACAACCTGGACGTGATCAAGGCCGCCGACTACGTCCTGGACCTGGGGCCCGAGGGCGGGAAGGGGGGCGGGCTCCTCGTGGCGGCGGGATCGCCCGAGGATGTGGCATTGGCGGAGGGCTCCCACACGGGGGCGCACCTCCGGCAGGCCCTCCGGGGAGCCCCCGCGGGCCATGCGTGAGAAGGGCCTCCGCCGCCTCGCCATCTGGGTCGAGTACGACGGCGCGGAGTTCCAGGGGTGGCA
>JACPUR010000026.1 GCA_016192135.1 Candidatus Tectomicrobia bacterium
AGATGGTCATGCCCGGGGACAACGTGGCGCTGACGGTGGATCTGATCACGCCCATCGCCATGGAGAAGGAGCTGCGCTTCGCCATCCGCGAGGGCGGCCGCACCGTGGGCGCCGGCGTCGTCTCCGAGGTGGTCGAGTAGCGGGTTTGGAGGAATCTTTCGCAGGCCAGTGGCTCAATTGGTAGAGCACCGGACTCCAAATCCGGCGGTTGGGGGTTCGAGTCCCTCCTGGCCTGCCAGGCCTTTTCCCGGCGGAAGGACGATGACGGCCAAGGTGATGGATTGGTTCCGGCAGGCGCGGCAGTTCCTGCTGGACGTGCAGGGCGAAGCCAAGCGGGTGACGTGGCTCGACCTGAAGCAGACGGCCGCCCAGACCGTCCTGGCGCTGGTATTCGTGTTCGTCGTGGCGCTGTACCTGGGCATCGTGGACCTGGCGCTCTCGCGCATCATCAACTATCTCCTCAGGCTCGGGTTCTAGGCGGAGGCCGGGTAATGAGCACCAAGCAATGGTACGTGGTTCACACCTACTCGGGCTTCGAGAACAAGGTGCGCCTCAGCGTCCAGGAGCAGTTCCGGGCCGCCGGCCTGGAGGAGAAGCTGGGGGACATCGTGGTCCCCACCGAGCAGGTGGTCGAGGTGAAGGGGGGCAAGAAGCGCACCAGCTCCCGCAAGTTCTTCCCCGGCTACATCCTGATCGAGATGGAGTGCGACGAGAACACCTGGTACCTCGTGAAGAACACCCCCAAGGTGACGGGCTTCCTCGGGGGGAACACGCCTTCGCCGCTCAGCGACGCGGAGGTGCAGAACGTCGTCAAGCAGATGCGGGGCGAGGTCGAGAAGCCGAAGCCCAAGGTGGAGTTCGAGAAGGGGGAGAACATCCGCGTCGTCGACGGCCCCTTCGTGAACTTCACCGGGGTGATCGACGAGGTGCACCCCGACCGCGGCAAGCTCAAGGTGATGGTGAGCATTTTCGGGCGGACCACGCCGGTGGAGCTCGAGATGCTCCAGGTGGAGAAGGTGTAGGGAGCGCCCTCACGGCGGGGCGGCTCCCCAGCGAGGAACCGAGATGGCGAGCAAGAAGGAAGCGGTCGCCAAGGTGAAGCTCCAGATTCCGGCGGGCCAGGCCAACCCGGCCCCCCCGGTGGGGCCCGCCCTGGGCCAGCACGGCGTCAACATCATGGAGTTCTGCAAGTCCTTCAACGCCCAGACCCAGGGCCAGGAAGGCACCATCATCCCCGTCGAGATCACCATCTTCGGGGACCGGAGCTTCACCTTCATCATGAAGAGCCCGCCGGCCTCCATCCTTCTTAAGAAGGCGGCCAGCCTGGCGAAGGGCTCCAAGGAACCCGGGCGCACCGGCGTGGGCTCGGTGACCCGCAAGCAGGTCGAGGAGATCGCCGGCATCAAGAAGGCCGACCTCAACTGCTCCGACCTCGAGGCGGCCGTGAAGATTATCTCGGGCACCGCGCGGAGCATGGGGATCGAGGTCAAGGACTAGCCGCCGCAGTTCCCATCGAGTGGGAGGCGCCCCCCGGGGGCGCCGCATGGACCACGGAGGATTCGGATATGTCACAGCACAGCAAGAGGTTCCGGGAGGCCGGCAAGAAGGTCGACCGGGAGAAGTTCTACCCCCTCGACGAGGCGGTGACCCTCGTCAAGGAGCTGGCCAAGGCCAAGTTCGACGAGACGGTCGAGATCGCGGCCAAGCTCGGGGTGGATCCCCGCCACGCGGACCAGATGGTCCGCGGCAGCGTGGCGCTGCCCCACGGGCTCGGCAAGTCCGAGCGGGTGGTCGCCTTCGCCAAGGGGGAGAAGGTGCGCGAGGCGAAGGAGGCCGGCGCGGACTTCGTGGGCGCCGAGGACCTGGTCGAGAAGATCCAGGGCGGCTGGCTCGACTTCGAGCGCGTGGTGGCCACCCCGGACGTGATGGGGCTGGTCGGGCGCCTCGGGCGGGTGCTGGGCCCCCGGGGGCTGATGCCCAACCCCAAGTCGGGCACGGTTTCGTTCGACATCGGCCGGGTGGTCAAGGAGATTAAGGCGGGCAAGGTGGAGTACCGCACCGAGAAGGCCGGGATCATCCACGCGCCGGTGGGCAAGGCCAGCTTCCCGCCCCAGGCCCTGGCCGAGAACATCCAGGCCGTGGTGGACGCCTTGGTCCGGGCCAAGCCCTCCACCAGCAAGGGCGTCTATTTCAAGAGTCTGACCGTATCGAGCACCATGGGGCCGGGGGTGAAGGTGGACCACCAGAGCCTCCTGGCCTCGCTGAAGTAGAGGAGCGCCTCCGATGGCGACGGCGGTCAAGAAGGGTAGGCTGGCCGGGGGCTTGGCGCCCCGGCCGGAGAAGGTCGAAAAGCTCGGCGTGCTTCGGGCGAAGCTGGAGAAGTCGTCCTCGGTGGTCCTCTTCGACTTCCGGGGGCTGACGGTGGCCCAGATGACCACCCTCAGGCGCCGCGGCCGCGAGGCCGGGGTGGAGCTCTCCGTCATCAAGAACACCCTGCTGAACCGGGCGGTGGAGGGGACCCCGTTCGAGGTGGTACGGGCGAAGCTGAACGGCCCGGTTTCCATCGCCACGACGGCGGGGGACCCGGCCGTGCCCGCCAAGGTCCTCAAGACTTTCCTGAAGGGCCTGCCCGCCGGCCAGATCCGGGGCGGGGCGATGCTGGACGGGAAGTTCCTGGAACCCGCTGAAATCGAAGCGATTGCGGACCTCCCCTCCCGCGAGGTGCTGCTCTCCCAGATGCTGGGGGCGCTGAACGGGGTGGCGGCGGGCCTGCCGCGGGTGCTCAACGCCCTGCTGCGGAAGCCCCTGTATGCCTTGCAGGCGATTGCAAAGTCGAAGGAAAAGGAGTAAATAGAGAAGTTTGCCCCTGTGGGGGCACCGGGCGGATTTGTGCGTCTTTTGGGTGGCTCCGCGGAGCCGATGAGCAACCCGAACGTTTAAAGAAAGGGCAGAATGGTGGCGACCAAAGAAGAAGTGATCACCTTCATCGAGAACATGACGGTCCTGGAGCTCAGCAACTTCGTGAAGGAGCTTGAGGAGAAGTTCGGCGTATCCGCGGCCGCCCCCATGATGATGGCGGGCCCCGGCATGGCCGGCGCCGCTCCGGCAGCCGAGGAGAAGACGGAGTTCTCGGTCATCCTCAAGGCGGTCGGCGCGGAGAAGATCAAGGTCATCAAGGTGGTCCGCGAGCTGACCAGCCTCGGCCTCAAGGAGGCCAAGGATCTCGTCGAGGGCGCTCCCAAGCCCGTCAAAGAGGGAATCTCCAAGGACGACGCCGACGCCGCCGCTGCCAAGCTGAAGGAGGTCGGCGCTGAAGTGGAGGTCGCTTAGGCTCACCCCCCGAGTGCTGATCCTTGTCGGCGCCTGGAGGTGTCTCCGGGCGCCGTGGCAACTGGAATCGCCCTCAAGGAGGTGAGCCATCATGGCATCAACGAACGGATTGAATGGCCGCCGCGTCCGCGAGGACTTCGCCAAGATCCCCGCGGTCATCGATATCCCCAATCTCATTGACATCCAGCTCGCCTCCTACGAGCGCTTCCTGCAGTGGGAGGTGAGGCCCTCCGAGCGCCGCCAGGACGAGGGTCTCGAAGGGGTGTTCCGGAGCGTCTTTCCCATCACCGACTCCTCGGAGACGCTCGTCCTCGAGTATCTCGGGTACGAGATCGGCATATGGGAGAGCGGCGGGGTGGAGTACACCGGCCTCGGCGGGCCGGGCATCCGGGATGACAACGGCGTCGAGGTCTTCTGCCGGCAGAAGCACGAGGCGGACGAGTGCCGCCAGCGGGGCATGACCTTCGTCGCCCCCCTGCGGGTGATGCTGCGGCTGACGACCTACGAGAAGGACGAGACGACCAAGGAGCGGCGTGTCCGCGAGGTGAAGGAGCAGAAGGTCTATCTGGGCGAGGTGCCCCTGATGACCGAGAACGGCACCTTCATCATCAACGGCACCGAGCGCGTGGTGGTGAGCCAGATGCACCGCTCGCCCGGGGCCTTCTTCAGCGCGGACAAGACGAAGCCCTCGGCCAAGTCCGCCTACACGGCCCGGCTGATCCCCTACCGGGGGAGCTGGCTGGACTTCGAGTTCGACAGCAAGGATCTCCTCTACGTGCGCATCGACCGCCGGCGGAAGCTGCCGGTCACGGTGCTGCTGCGCGCGTTCGGGCTCTCGAAGGACGACATCCTCAACTCCTTCTACCAGAGCGAGGACGTCCTCTACGACCCCAAGCGGGGGGTCTTCTACAAGAAGATCTCCGAGCTCATGGTGAACCAGCGCATCTTCGAGGACATCCTCATCCCGAAGACCGGCGAGCTCATCCTCAAGGCCGGGCGCAAGTTCACCCGGGCGGCCCTGCGTAAGATGCAGGCGGCCGGCATCGAGACCCTCGACCTGAAGGACGAGGAGGTGGTGGGCAGCATCATCGCCCAGCCCATCGCGGGCCCCGAGACGGGCGAGGTGCTCTTTGACACCAACACCGAGGTGACCTCGGACGTGCTGAGCGCCCTGCGGGAGAAGAAGACCGCCCGCGTCCCGACGCTGTTCGTCTCGGGCGTGGGCACCGACCGCACCATCCGCGACACGCTGACGACGGACAAGTGCGACGCCCCCGAGGACGCCCTGGTCGAGATCTACAAGCGGCTGCGGCCCGGCGACCCGCCGACGCGGGAGACGGCCCGCAACCTCTTCGAGAACCTCTTCTTCAACGCCAAGCGCTACGACCTCTCGCGGATCGGGCGCCTGAAGCTCAACACCAAGCTCGGGCTCAACCTCCCGCTCGACCAGCGCACCCTGACGGTGGACGACGTGATCGCCGTGGTGCGCTACCTCATCGAGCTGCGCCACGGGCAGGGGACGGTGGACGACATCGACCACCTGGGGAACCGCCGCGTGCGCTCGGTGGGCGAGCTGCTGGAGAGCCAGTTCCGCGTGGGGCTGGTGCGCATGGAGCGGGCCATCCGCGAGCGGCTGAGCATCCAGGACGCCGAGGCCGTCTCGGTGCGGGACCTCATCAATTCGAAGATGATCACCGCGGCCATCAAGGAGTTCTTCGGGTCCAGCCAGCTCAGCCAGTTCATGGATCAGACGAACCCCCTCTCCGAGATCACCCACAAGCGGCGCCTCTCGGCCCTGGGCCCCGGCGGCCTCACCCGCGACCGGGCCGGGTTCGAGGTGCGCGACGTGCACCCGACCCACTACGGGCGCATCTGCCCGATCGAGACGCCTGAGGGCCCGAACATCGGCCTCATCGCCAGCCTCTCCACCTACGCGAGGGTGAACCAGTACGGCTTCATCGAGACGCCGTGCCGCAAGGTGGTGAACGGCCGGGTGACGGAGACCGTCGAGTGGCTCTCCGCCATCGACGAGGACAAGTACAAGATCGCCCAGGCGAACGCCGAGGTGGGCCCCGATGGGATGCTGGTGAGCGAGTTCGTCTCGGCGCGCACGAGCGGGGAGTTCGTGATGGTCCCCCGGGACCAGGTGGACTACATGGACGTCTCGCCGAAGCAGCTGGTGAGCGTCGCCACCTCGCTCATCCCCTTCCTCGAGAACGACGACGCCAACCGGGCCCTCATGGGCTCGAACATGCAGCGCCAGGCCGTGCCCCTGCTCCGCCCCGAGGCTCCCTACGTCGGGACGGGCATGGAGGCCGTCGCCGCGCGCGACTCGGGCGCGGTCATCCTGGCCCGGTGCGACGGCGAGGTGGTGGGCGTCGAGGCGAGCCGGGTGGTCGTCCGGGCCGACAACCCCGAGGCCGACCGGCGCTCTCCGGGCGTCTACATCCACAACCTGGTCAAGTACCGCCGCTCCAACCAGAACACCTGCATCAACCAGAAGCCCATCGTGCAGGTCGGGCAGAAGGTGAAGAAGGGCGAGGTCATCGCCGACGGCTTCTCGACCGACCAGGGCGAGCTGGCGCTCGGGCGGAACATGCTCGTCGCCTTCATGCCCTGGAACGGCTACAACTTCGAGGACGCCATCGTCATCTCCGAGAAGGTGGTGAAGGAGGACATCTACACCTCCATCCACATCGAAGAGTTCGAGATCGAGGCCCGCGACACCAAGCAGGGCCCCGAGGAGATCACCCGCGACATCCCCAACCAGAGCGAGGAGGCCCTGCGCAACCTCGACGACAGCGGCATCATCCGCATCGGCGCCCGCGTCAACGCGGGCGACATCCTGGTGGGGCGCATCACCCCCAAGGGCGAGACCCAGCTCAGCCCCGAGGAGAAGCTCCTGCGCGCCATCTTCGGCGAGAAGGCCGGCGACGTGCGCGACTCCTCCCTCCGGGTACCCCCCGGCATCGAGGGCACGGTGGTCGAGGTGCGGGTCTTCTCCCGGCGGGGGACCAGCAAGGACTCCCGCGCCCTGGCCATCGAGGAGGCCGAGGTCGCTAAGATTGAGAAGGATTACGGCGACGAGATCCGCATCCTCCGCGAGGAGGCGGACAACCGGCTCCGCGCCCTCTTCCTCGGGAAGGCGGCCGCCGCCCGGGTCGCCCATCCCAAGACGGGCGACACCCTGGTCACCAAGGGCGCCGCGCTCGACGGGGCCTCCCTCGCCGCCCTCTCCGGGCAGGACCTCCAGAAGATCCCCGTGGCGAAGGAGGTTGCGGCCCAGGCCTCCGACACCGTGGCCCGCATCGAGGAGCAGATCCGGCTCCTCGAGAGCATCCGCGAGGAGAAGATCGCCAAGCTCCAGCGCGGCGACGAGCTCCCGCCGGGCGTGCTCAAGATGGTGAAGATCTACGTGGCCATGAAGCGCAAGCTCCAGGTCGGCGACAAGATGGCCGGCCGCCACGGCAACAAGGGCGTCGTCTCGATCATCGTCCCCGAGGAGGACATGCCCTACCTCGAGGACGGCACCCCCATCGAGATCGTCCTGAACCCCCTGGGCGTACCCTCCCGGATGAACGTGGGCCAGATCCTCGAGACCAACCTCGGGTGGGCGGCTCACGTGCTGGGCAAGCATTTCGCCACCCCGGTCTTCGACGGGGCCACGGAGGAGGACATCGTCCGCCTCATGAAAGAGGCGGGGGTGCCCCCCTACGGGAAGACCGCCCTCTACGACGGGCGGTCGGGCAGCCCCTTCGAGCAGGAAGTGACGGTGGGCTACATCTACATGCTGAAGCTCCACCACCTGGTGGACGACAAGATCCACGCCCGGTCCACGGGCCCCTACTCCCTCGTCACCCAGCAGCCGCTGGGCGGCAAGGCGCAGTTCGGCGGCCAGCGGCTGGGCGAGATGGAGGTGTGGGCGCTCGAGGCGTACGGTGCCGCCAAGACCCTGCAGGAGATCCTCACGGTCAAGAGCGACGACGTGACCGGGCGCACCCGCATGTACGAATCGATCGTGAAGGGCGAGAACCTGCTCGAGGCGAACCTGCCCGAGTCGTTCAACGTGATGATGAAGGAATTGCAGAGCCTGTGCCTCGATGTCGAGCTTATCGAGAGCGGCGAGGCGCCCCGGTAGGGGCTGGTCGGGCGGACCTCTGCCGCCTCGGGTTCAATCCCGCCCCCACGGGATGATCCCCAAGGAGGGATTGCATTGGACAGCGTGCTGAATCTTTTCGAGAAGCCCAAGGATCCCGTCTCCTTTGACGCCATCCGGATCCGGATCGCCTCTCCCCACACCATCCGCGCGTGGTCGTCGGGCGAGGTGAAGAAGCCGGAAACCATCAACTACCGCACCTTCAAGCCGGAGCGCGACGGCCTGTTCTGCGCCGTCATCTTCGGCCCCGTGAAGGACTACGAGTGCCTCTGCGGCAAGTACAAGCGCATGAAGTACCGCGGCGTCGTGTGCGAGAAGTGCGGCGTCGAGGTCATCTCCTCCAAGGTGCGCCGGGAGCGGCTGGGCCACATCGAGCTGGCGAGCCCGGTCTCGCACGTGTGGTTCTTCAAGGGGCTGCCGAGCCGCATCGGCAACCTGCTCGACATGACGCTCCGCGAGCTGGAGCGTATCCTCTACTTCGAGAACTACGTCGTCGTCGACCCTGGCAAGACGGGCCTCAAGAAGCTGAGCCTCTTGACCGAGGAGCAGTACCGCAAGGTCCAGCAGGAGTTCGACGAGGACGACTACAAGGTGGGCATCGGCGCCGAGGCCATCCGGGAGCTCCTGGTGGCCCTCGACCTCGACGCCCTCTCGGCCCAGCTCAAGGAGGATATCCGCGAGACCTCCAACCTCCAGAAGCGCCGCAAGCTGATCAAGCGACTCAAGGTGGCCGACGCCTTCCGCACCTCGGGCAACCGGCCGGAGTGGATGATCCTCGAGGTCATCCCCGTCCTCCCGCCCGAGCTGCGGCCCCTCGTTCCCCTGGACGGCGGGCGCTTCGCCACGAGCGACCTGAACGACCTCTACCGCCGCGTCATCAACCGCAACAACCGGCTGATGCGGCTCCAGGAGCTCAAGGCGCCCGACATCATCATCCGCAACGAGAAGCGCATGCTCCAGGAGGCCGTGGACGCCCTGTTCGACAACGGGCGCCGGGGCCGCCTGCTGCGGGGGCCGAACCGCCGGCCGCTCAAGAGCCTCTCGGACATGCTCAAGGGCAAGCAAGGCCGCTTCCGCCAGAACCTGCTGGGCAAGCGCGTGGACTACTCGGGCCGCTCCGTCATCGTCATCGGGCCCGAGCTCAAGTTCAACCAGTGCGGCCTGCCCAAGAAGATGGCCCTCGAGCTCTTCAAGCCCTTTATCTACAACCGCCTGGAGGAGAAGGGTCTCTGCGCCACCATCAAGGCGGCCAAGAAGATGGTCGAGGAGGAACGCCCCGAGGTCTGGGACGTGCTCGAGGAGGTGGTGAAGAACCACCCCGTCATCCTCAACCGCGCCCCGACCCTGCACCGGCTGGGCATGCAGGCCTTCATGCCGCTCCTGGTCGAGGGCAAGGCCATCCGCATCCATCCGCTCGTGTGCGCGGCCTTCAACGCCGACTTCGACGGAGACCAGATGGCGGTCCACGTGCCCCTCTCGGTCGAGGCGGTCGAGGAGGCGCGGGTGCTCATGCTCTCGGCGAACAACATCCTCTCGCCGGCGAACGGCATGCCCCTCGCCGTCCCCAGCCAGGACATCATCCTGGGTTGCTACTATCTGACCAAGCCCCGCGCCGGCTCCAAGGGCGAGGGCCGCGTCTTCAGCAACTCGGCCGAGGCCCGCGTGGCCTATGACCAGGGCGAGGTGGGGTTGCAGGCGCGCATCCGGGTGCGGCTCAGGGGCGAGCTGGTTGAGACCACGATCGGCCGCGTCCTCCTCCACGAGATCCTGCCCGAGAACGTGCCCTTCGAGGCGCTCAACCGGACCATGGACAAGAAGGCCCTCACCCGCCTCGTGGCCGTCTGCTACGAGAACGCGGGCCGGGCCCGCACCGTCCGCTTCCTGGACGACCTCAAGAACCTCGGCTTCAGCCAGGCCACCCAGGCCGGCATCTCCATTTCCATCGACGACATGAAGGTGCCCGACCGCAAGCGCGACCTCATCGAGCTCGCTCGAAAGGAAGTGCTCTCGGTGGAGAGCGAGTACCGCGACGGCCTCATCACCGACGGCGAGCGCTACAACAAGATCATCGACATCTGGTCGCACGTGACCGAGGAGGTCTCGACCGAGATGTTCCGCGTGCTCGAGACCGAGGACGAGGTCGCCATGAGCGGGACGGCGGACCTCACCGCGCCGGCCCAGTTCAACCCCATTTACATCATGGCCGACTCCGGCGCGCGCGGTTCGACGGCGCAGCTCCGCCAGCTCGGCGGGATGCGCGGCCTCATGGCCAAGCCCTCGGGCGAGATCATCGAAACCCCCATCACGGCTAATTTCCGGGAGGGGCTCTCGGTGCTGCAGTACTTCATCTCGACCCACGGTGCGCGCAAGGGCCTGGCCGACACGGCGCTCAAGACGGCCAACAGCGGCTATCTCACCCGGCGCCTCGTGGACGTGGCCCAGGACATCATCATCACCGAGGACGACTGCGGCACCCTCAACGGCATCGACATGAGCTCCTTGGTCGAGGGCGGCGAGATCATCCAGACCCTCGGCGAGCGCGTCGTGGGCCGCATCGCGCTCCAGGACATCAAGGACGCCTTCACCGGCGAGGTGCTCTGCTCCGCCGGCCGGGAGATCAACGAGGAGCGGGTGCGGGCCATCGAGAACGCGGGCGTCGAGCGCGTCACCATCCGCAGCGTCCTCACCTGCGAGGCCCGCACCGGAGTGTGCGCCAAGTGCTACGGCCGCAGCCTGGCCACGGGGCTTATGGTGGAGGTCGGCGAGGCGGTGGGCGTCATCGCCGCCCAATCCATCGGCGAGCCCGGCACCCAGCTCACGATGCGCACCTTCCACATCGGCGGCACGGCGACCCGGGCGTCCGAGCAGAGCACGGTCGAGGCCAAGCGGGCGGGGTTCGTCAAGTACATCGGCCTGAAGGTGATCCAGAACAAGAAGAGCGAGCTCATCAACATGAACCGCAACGGGATCATCGCGATCTCCGACGAGACGGGGCGCGAGCGCGAGCGCTACCCGGTGGTGTACGGCGCCGTGGTGAAGGCCCGCGAGAACTCCAAGGTAAGCGAGGGAGAGAAGCTCCTCGAGTGGGACCCCTACACCTTCTCGGTCATGACCGAGCGGGCGGGCCACGTCTCGCTGGTGGACGTCATCGAAGGCGTCACCATGCAGGAGGAGATCGACGAGGTCACCGGCCTTTCGCGGCGGGTCATCATCGACCACGCCGACGAGAAGCGGCAGCCGCGCGCAGTGCTCTACGGCGAGGGGAGCGAACAGCTGGCTGTTTTCCCGCTGCCCGCCGGGGCCCACATGAACGTCAACGAGGACGACTCCATCCAGCCCGGCGACGTGATCTTCAAGATCACCCGGGAAACCTCCAAGACGAAGGACATCACGGGCGGCCTGCCGCGCGTGGCGGAGCTCTTCGAGGCGCGCAAGCCCAAGGAAAATGCCGTGATCTCCGAGATCAACGGCACCGTGAAGTTCGCCGGCACCCTCCGCGGCATGCGGCGCGTCCTGGTGGTTTCGGACACGGGCGACGAGCGCGAGTACCTCATCCCCCGCGGGAAGCATGTCAACGTGCAGGAGGGCGACTACGTCCGGGCGGGCGAGCCGCTCATGGACGGTGCCGTCAACCCGCACGACATCCTGGCCGTCCTCGGCGAGAAGGAGTTGCAGAACTACCTGGTGAACGAGGTCCAGGAGGTCTACCGGCTTCAGGGCGTCAACATCAACGACAAGCACATCGAGGTCATCGTCCGCCAGATGCTGCGGCGGCTGGAGATCATCGACCCGGGCGACACCGATCTGGTGGTGGGCGAGCAGGTCACCCGCGAGCTGTTCCACCGGCGCAACCAGGAGGCGATGAACGAGGGCAAGCGGCCGGCGACGGGCCGCCCCATCCTCCTCGGCATCACCCGGGCCTCGCTCTCCACCGACAGCTTCATCTCGGCGGCCTCCTTCCAGGAGACCACCCGGGTGCTCACCCAGGCGGCCGTCTCGGGCAAGGTGGACTACCTCCGGGGCCTCAAGGAGAACGTGATCATGGGGCGCCTCATCCCCGCGGGCACGGGCGCCCGGCTCTACCAGGGCGTCGAGCTCCTCTCGCCCGAGGTGGAGCTTGCCCCGGCGGCCGAGGAGGTGGCGGCCGTGGTGGACGAGCCGGACGACGAGGAGGATATCGTGGACGAGGACGAGATCCCCGGGGAGGAAGAAGAAGGGGAGGAGGACCGCAAGGCTCCGGCCTCGGGCGCCGGGGAGGCCTCCTCAGAATAGGGTCCGGAAACAGCGGGTTTTTCGGCCGGCGGCAGTTGACAACCCCGCCGGTCCGTATATAATCCGCACCTTCGCTGCGGGGATCGGGGCTCGCCTCGATCCCCCGCTTGCCATAACTGGTTGATTTTAAAGGAGATGATTCCTCTGCTGTAGGGAACACGTAGCAGGAGCCTCCCGACCGCCCGTGCCGGGCAAGGAACCGTTCCGCTGCTTCCCACGCAGTGAATCGCCCGTTCGGTTTTTTGCCGGGGAGGTGCCTGTGCCCACCATCAGTCAGCTAGTCCGCAAAGGGCGCGAGAAGGTCCGGTCGAAGACGGACAGCCCGGCCCTCCGGAACTGTCCGCAGAAGCGGGGGGTGTGCGTCCGCGTCTACACCACCACCCCCAAAAAGCCGAACTCCGCGCTCCGCAAGGTGGCCCGCGTCCGGCTGACCAACGGGATGGAGGTCACCACCTACATCCCGGGCGAGGGCCACAACCTCCAGGAGCACTCGATCGTCTTGATCCGCGGGGGCCGGGTGAAGGACCTGCCGGGCATCCGCTACCACGTCGTCCGCGGGACCCTGGACAGCGTCGGCGTCGAGAAGCGCCGGAAGAGCCGCTCCAAATACGGGGCCAAGCGGCCCAAGTAGCCGGGAAAAGAGGGAGAAGCCGCTCCGATGGCCAGGCGCAAGCGAATCACGAAACGGACCGTCCTTCCCGATCCGAAGTACAAGGACCGGCTCGTGACCAAGTTCATCAACGCCCTGATGTACCAGGGCAAGAAGAGCCTGGCCGAGCGCGTCTTCTACGGCGCGATGGACATGGTCGAGGATAAGATGAAGGAAGACCCCCTCAAGGTCTTCAAGCGGGCGCTGGACAACGTGAAGCCGGCCCTCGAGGTGCGCTCCCGCCGCGTCGGCGGCGCCACCTACCAGGTGCCGGTCGAGGTGCGGCCCGACCGCCGCACCACGCTCAGCATCCGCTGGCTGATCGAGAACGCCCGGAGCCGGGACCGCCGCATCGCGAACGGCCTGGCCGCCGAAATCGTGGACGCCGCCAACAACACGGGCGGGGCCGTCCGGGTGCGGGAGAACACGCACCGGATGGCCGAGGCGAACAAGGCGTTCGCCCACTACCGCTGGTAGCAGTCAAGGGGAATTTGCCGTGCCGAGAGAAGTAGCGCTCGAGAGAGTCCGGAACATCGGCATCATGGCCCACATCGATGCCGGGAAGACGACCACGACCGAGCGCGTCCTCTATTACACAGGCCGCACGCACAAGATGGGCGAGGTTCACGAGGGTGCCGCTACGATGGACTGGATGGCGCAGGAGCAGGAGCGCGGCATCACCATCACCTCGGCCGCGACCACCTGCCGGTGGCGGGAGCACACCATCAACATCATCGACACCCCCGGCCACGTGGACTTCACCGCCGAGGTGGAGCGCAGCCTCCGCGTGCTGGACGGCGCCGTCGCCGTCTTCTGCGCCGTGGGCGGGGTGGAGCCCCAGAGCGAGACCGTCTGGCGCCAAGCCGAGAAGTACGGGGTGCCGCGCATCGTCTTCATCAACAAGATGGACCGCACGGGGGCCGACTTCTTCGCCGTGGTGGAGCAGATCGAGAAGCGCCTCGCCGCCGCCCCCCTGCCCGTCCAGATCCCGGTCGGCGAGGAGGAGAACTTCGTCGGCATGGTGGACCTCCTCTCCATGAAGGCCCGCATCTTCACCGACCCGATGGGCGCCACCTTCGAGGAGCGCGACGTCCCGGCCGAGGCGGCCGATAAGGCCGCCGAGTGGCGCGAGAAGCTCGTCGAGGCCCTCGCCATGACGGACGAAAGCCTCATGGAGCGTTACCTGGAGGGAGAGGATCTCCCCGTCGAGGACCTCAAGGCGGCCATCCGCAAGACGACGCTGGCCGGCGAGGGGGTGCCCGTCCTGTGCGGCGCGGCGTTCAAGAACAAGGGCGTCCAGCTCCTGCTCGATGCCATCGTCGACTATCTTCCCTCGCCGCTGGACCTGCCGCCGGTGAAGGGCAAGATGTCGGCCGACGAGCTCGAGGCCGGGAAGACGCCTCCCGAGCGCAAGCCCTCGGATGACGAGCCCTTCTCGGCCATCGCCTTCAAGGTAATGACCGATCCCTACGTGGGGCAGCTCGTCTTCCTGCGGGTGTATTCGGGCGTGCTGACGGCGGGGAGCTCCGTGCTCAACACCATCACGGGCCGGGAGGAGCGCGTCGGGCGCCTGATGCGGATGCACGCGAACAAGCGCGAGGAGATCAAGGAGGCCCGCGCTGGCGACATCGTCGCCGCCCTGGGCCTCCGGCAGGCGAAGACCGGCCATACCCTCTGCGCCGCCGCGCATCCCATCCTCCTCGAGTCCATCGACTTCCCCGAGCCGGTCATCTCCATTGCCATCGAGCCCAAGACCAAGGCGGACCAGGACAAACTGGGTACCTCGCTCGCCCGCCTGGCGGACGAGGACCCGACCTTTCGGGTCCGCACCGACGAGGAGACGAGCCAGACCATCCTCTCGGGGATGGGCGAGCTCCACCTGGAGATCCTGGTGGACCGGCTCACCCGTGAGTTCGGGGTGGCGGCCAACGTGGGCAAGCCGCAGGTGGCGTACCGCGAAACCATCCGGGCCGAGGCTCACGCGCGCGGGCGCTTCGTCCGCCAGACGGGCGGCCGCGGCCAGTACGGCGACGTGGAGCTCACCGTCAAGCCGCTCGTGGCCGGGACGGGCTTCCAATTCGTCAACAAGATCGTGGGCGGCGTCATTCCCAGGGAGTACATCCCGGCCGTGGAGCAGGGGGTACGCGAGGCCATGGAGAACGGCATCCTGGCCGGCTTCCCCATGGTGGATGTCGAGGTCACCCTTCACGACGGCTCCTACCACGACGTGGACAGCTCCGAGATGGCTTTCAAGATCGCCGGCTCGATGGGCTTCAAGGAGGCGGTCAAGAAGGCGAGGCCCGTTCTCCTCGAGCCCATCATGGATGTGGAGGCGGTCTGCCCGGCCGAGTTCCTCGGCGACATCATCGGCGACCTCACCTCCCGCCGGGGCCGCATCCGCGAGATGACCGAGCGCGCGGGCGCGAAAGTGGTCGCCGCCTGGGTTCCTCTTTCCGAAATGTTCGGCTATGCCACCGACATCCGCTCGATGACGCAGGGCCGGGCCACCTACACCATGCAGTTTGGCCGTTACGAAGAGCTGCCCGCGCAGCTTGCCGAGGAGTTGAAGGCGCGGGTCGCCGGGATGGCTGCCCAGACCGCATAGGCAGCCCAGGCCCCTCATGCGGGGCCCTGGGGAACTGAAGAGGGAGAATTTCTGCCATGGCGAAGGCGAAGTTTGAGCGGACGAAGCCGCACGTGAACGTAGGGACGATCGGGCACGTGGACCATGGGAAGACGACGCTGACGGCGGCGATCACCAAGCGTTTGGCGGAGAAGGGGCGGGCCAAGTTCGTTCCC
>JACPUR010000027.1 GCA_016192135.1 Candidatus Tectomicrobia bacterium
AACTTCATCGTCATCTTCGTCGTCATGGGCGCCTTCCTGGAGAAGACGGGCCTGGGCAGCCTCTTCATCGACTTCACCTTCCGCCTGACGGGCCAGCGCACCGGCGGCCCCGGCCTCACGGCCGTGGTCTCGAGCGGGCTCTTCGGCATGATCTCGGGCAGCGGGGTGGCGAACGTCGTCACCACCGGCACCTTCACCATCCCCCTGATGAAGCGGGTGGGCTACAGGCCCGAGTTCGCCGCCGCGGTCGAGGCCGCCGCCTCGACGGGCGGGGCCTACATGCCCCCCATCATGGGGGCGGGGGCGTTCCTCCTCGCCCAGTTCACCGATACCAGCTATTTCGACGTGGTGAAGGTCGCGGCGATCCCGGCCATCCTCTACTACTTGTCGGTCGGCTACATCGTCTACATCCGCGCGTACCGGCGGGGGCTGCACGGCGTGCCCGTCTCGGAGCTCCCCCCTTGGACGGGCATCCTGCGGCGCCTGCACCTGCTCCTGCCCATCCCGGTGATGGTCTACTACCTGGTGATCGGGGACTCGCCCTTCCTCGCCGCCTTCAAGACCATCTGCCTCATCCTGATACTGAAGGCGTCGGACCTCCTGCTGGAGATCCGCACGCCCTGGACCAGCCGCCTCTGGCGGCCCTTCCTGGGCCTCTCGATCGCCTTCGGCGCCGTGGCCTACTTCGCCGGCATCCGGATCGGGGCGCCCTTCACCTGGTTCGCGGATGAGCTGCGCGGCCTGAATCTCGGGGATGCCGTCTTCTGGGTGCTTGCCTCCCACATCGTTCTCAAGCTGGGGGAGGTCCTCGCCGCGGGCGCCCGGACGCCAGCGGCGGCCGGGGAGCCGTCCGCCGCCGAAAGCGGACCGGGGATATACGTGCGCCTGGGAGGAGCCATCGCCGAGCTGGTGAAGGCGGCGTGGTCCTCCCTTGAAGCGGGAGCGCGGAACACCCTCATCGTCGGCTGCATCGCGGGGGTGCTCGGGGTCCTGCTCTCCTGCGCCACCCAGAGCGACCTGCCCGGCCGCGTCTCGAATCTCCTGATCGAGTTCAGCTTCGGCCTCTTGCCCCTCACCATCTTCTGGATCATCGTGGCAGGCTACATCGTCGGGATGGGCCTTCCGGCCACCGCCAGCTACGTCGTCCTGGTCATCTTCGGCGTCCTCTCCCTGACGAACCTGGGCGTCCCCACTCTCACGGCCCACCTGATCTGCTTTTGGGTCGCCGTGGTGAGCGCCGTCACGCCCCCCGTCGCCCTCGCCGCCTACGCCGCCAGCGCCATCGCCATGTCCGATCCGGTGAAGACGGGCTTCCAGGCCGTGAAGCTGGCTTCATGGGTCTTCCTCATGCCCTTCCTGTTCGTGTACACGCCCCTGCTCCTGGACGGGACCACGCTGGACATCATCATCACGGTGGCGGCCTGCCTCGTCGGGATCGTCGCCTGGGGGGGAGCGGTGGAGGGCTTCTTCATCCGCTACACGACGCCTGCCGAGTGGGGGATGCTCGCCGTGGCCTCCGTCTTCCTGCTCCTGCCGGTGGACCATTTGATCACCTGGCTGACTCCCGTGGAATGGGTGTTTCACCACTACCCCTTTTATGCGGCGGGTACGATCCTGCTGGGGGCCGTCTTCCTGATGCAGCGGGGGCGCGCCCCGGAGATCGTGTTTTCCCCCCTCGCGGCGCCCGCTCCCGCCGTCTCCCCCGCCCACCGGAAGGCCTAGCCCCGCCTTTCAAATGGGGCGTCCCGCCCCGCCGGGACAGGAGGAGGGGCGAAAGCCCCCTCTTATTTTTTTGTATGTCGCAGGCCCGGCCGGGCGCCTCCGCGGCCGGGTGGAAGCCGGCCGCCGCATCCGGTATATTTCCCGCCAACGGAGCCATGCGGCATTCATTCAATGCGGCGCGCCGGGCGGGCCGCCGCGCGATCTTCTTTCTTCGCGGGAAGGAGCGGCGATGGTTTCCCCTCCCCCCCTCCGGCGCCTCCAGCACGTCGGCGTCCGGGTGCACGATCTCGACGAGGCCATGGCCTTCTACCGGGACGTGCTGGGCCTGCGGGTCTCGGATCGCTACGACCCGGGCGACAACCCCCACGGCCCCTGGGGCATCTGCTTCATGCGCTGCGGGGACGAGCACCACGAGGTCTCCCTCGTCGCCTTCCCGAAGGAGGCGCAGACGGATCTCCCCGCCTCGGGGTTCCGGGCGCCCCTCGCGGCGGGGCTCCATCACCTGGCCTTCGAGGCGGCCTCCCGCGAGGAGTTCGACCGCTGGCTCTCTCACCTGCGCGGGCGCGGCATCGAGTTCGCCTACGGGCCCGTCGTCCACAGCCCCGCCCATCCCGAGGGGGACGGCACCCTGGGCGAGAACCGCGCCGTCTACTTCCACGACCCCTCGGGGAACATCATCGAGATTTTCTGCGACATGGCCCGCATGGACCCGGCCTCGAACCGGGTGGGCGAGGCCTGGTTCCGGGAGCGGCTCGCCCGCGACGGGCATTCTCCCTCGGCCGCCGATCCGCCCTCCGCCTGGCGGCCGGGGGTTTCGAGCATGGCCGGCGCCCGCGGCGGGCGAAGCAAGAACATCTCCTGACATCCACCGGAAAGGAAGCCGAATGCCCCACAAGATCCTGACCGTCGATCCGCGCTTCAAGAGGCCCGACCGCCAGGCCCAGATCAAGGAGTTCCTCCCGGCCGGCTTCGAGCTGGCCGTGCCGCCGGACTTCGAGCGGGCCACCCTCCTGCGCGAGGCCCGGGACGCCGTCGCCATCATCTCCGCCATGCAGCCCATCGACGCCGAGCTGATGGCCGCCTCGCCCGGCCTGCGGGTGGTGGGGAAGGCGGGGACGGGGGTGGACAACATCGACATCGCCGCCGCCACGGCCCGGAAAATCCCGGTGGCGAACTCACCCGGCGCTCTGCGTTCGGTGCCCGTGGCCGAGCACGCCATGACTCTCATGCTCATGCTGGCCCGGCGGCCCTGGCTGTGGCGGACCCAGGAGCGCCGCCTCCACGTCCAGATGGAGGGTTCCACGGCCGGCATCGTGGGGCTGGGGAACATCGGGCGGGGCATCGCCCGGCGCTGCGCCGGGTTCGGGATGCGCATCCTCGCCCACACGCGCACCCGGGGGAAGTTCCGCCCGGAGGGCTTCGAGGTGACCGAGACGGCGAGCCTGGAGGAGCTCCTCCCCCAGGTGGACTTCCTCGTGCTCTCGCTTCCCCTCGCGCCGGAGAGCCGGGGGCTCATCTCCCGGGAGGAACTCGCCCGCATGAAGCCCACGGCGTACCTGGTGAACGTCTCGCGCGGCCCCCACGTCGTGACGGATGACCTCGTGGACGCCCTGCGCGGGGGGCGCATCGCGGGAGCGGGGCTGGACGTGACCGACCCCGAGCCCCTCCCGGAGGGCCATCCCCTCTTCGAGATGCCGAACGTGGTGCTCTCCCCCCACATCGCCGCCCACACCGGCAGCGTGCAGCGGGCGAGCTACCGCCTCCTCTTCGACAGCATCCGGCGGGCGGTGGACGGCGAGCGGGTGGAATCTTTGGCCAACCCGCAGATATATGCGTGACCGGATGAGTTACGGAGCGGGCGTTTCGTAGGGGCGGTTCGCGAACCGCCCCTACAGGAGAGCCGGCGAAGGACCCCGTAGGGGGCGAAGCATTCCCGCCCCGGCCGCGTAACGCTCGGCCGTCAGAGACAACGGAGACCCCCATGCCCCAGCGCAGAATCCCGGCCGTCTTCGTGCGGGGCGGGACGAGCCGGGCGCTCGTTTTCCACGCCCGGGATCTGCCCGCGGGCCGCGGCGCCTGGGACCCCATCTTCCTCCGGGCCTTGGGGAGCCCCGACCCGAACGGCCGCCAGCTCGACGGGATGGGCGGAGGAGTCTCCTCCCTGAGCAAGGTGGCGGTCATCGGCCCCCCGAGCCGGCCGGACGCCGACGTGGACTACACCTTCGGCCAGGTGAGCGTCGAGAAGGCGCTCGTCGACTACCGGGGCAACTGCGGCAACATCTCGAGCGCGGTGGGGCCCTTCGCCGTGGACGAGGGGCTCGTGGCCGCGCCCCGGGACGGGGAGGCCCTCGTCCGCATCCACAACACCAACACGGGGAAGATCATCCGCTCGCGCTTCTGGATGGAGGGAGGCTCGGCCGCCGTCGAGGGGGACTGCGCCCTTCCCGGGGTCGCCGGGGCCGGGGCGCGCGTCACGCTCGAGTTCGAGGACCCGGGCGGGGCGGCGACGGGCCGCCTCCTCCCCACGGGGAAGGCCGTGGAGACGCTCTATATCCCGGGGCTGGGCCCGGTCGAAGCGAGTCTCGTGGACGCGACGAACCCAGTCGTGTTCGTCCGGGCGGGGGACGTGGGCCTGGCTGGGAGCGAGGGCCCCGGCGCCATGGACGCCCGCACGGAGCTCATGGTCAACCTCGAGCAGATTCGGGCCGAGGCCGCCGTGCGCATGGGCTTGGCGCCCGACCGGCGCACGGCCTCGGAATCCGTCCTGGCGGTGCCCAAGGTGGCCGTCGTGGCGCCCCCGGCCGAGTACCTCGACCTCAGGGGGGAGCGCGTCCCGGAGGAATCCTTCGACATCCTCAGCCGGGTCGTCTCGATGGGAAAGACCCACCGCGCCTACGCCCTGACCGCCGCCATGTGCCTGGCCGTGGCGGCGCGGATTCCCGGCACCCTCGCCCACGAGGCCGCCCGGGCGGGAGGCGGGGACATCCGCCTCGGCCATCCCTCGGGCGTCCAACCGGTGGGGGCTGAGGTGGAAAACGCGAATGGAAGCTCCCGGGCGGCAAAAGTCATCGTCTACCGCACCGCGCGGCGGCTCATGGAGGGCGCCGTGCTGATCCCCCGAGGCCTGTTCCCGGCCTGAGGCCGGGCCACGAGAGAGGGCGCGCATGGCCAGGACCGTCATCGAGGGAAGCGAGCACTGGGCCCGGCGGGAGGGGGCGGACCTCTACCTCTGGCGCAAGCGGCAGAAGGGCCTCCGGGCGGCGAAGGGGACCGTCCTCCTCGCCCACGGCTCCTCCATGGCCTCGACGCCCTCCTTCGACCTCCAGGTGAAGGGCCGCTCCGACACCTCGCTCATGGACCACCTCGCCCGGAGCGGCTTCGACGTCTGGTGCGTGGACTTCGAGGGCTACGGCCGCTCCACCAAGGACCGCCCCGTCCACGCCGGCATCGAGCGCGGGGCGGACGATCTCCTCGCGGCGGCCAAGGCCATCCGCAGGATTTCCGGCGCCAGGGACTTCATGCTCTACGGGATCTCCTCCGGGGCCCTGCGCGCGGCGCTCTTCGCCCAGCGGAACCCCAGGCTCGTCCGGCGCCTGGTGCTCGACGCCTTCGTGTGGACCGGCGAGGGAAGCCCCACCCTGGCCGAGCGCCGCAAGCGCTTCGCGGGCGTGGCCCCCGAGTCCCGCCGCCCGGTGAACCCGGCCTTCGTCGAGAGCATCTTCACCCGCGACCACCCGGGCACGGCGGAGAAGCAGATCGTCCAGGCCTTCGTCCGGGCGGTGTGCGAGCTGGACGATTCCATCCCCAACGGCACCTATATCGACATGTGCGAGCGGCTGCCCCTCGTGGAGCCGGAGAAGATATGCGTGCCGGTCCTCATCACCCGGGGCGAGTTCGACGGCATCGCTTCCTTCGAGGACATCCTGGAGTTCTTCCGCCGCCTCCCGAACCCCGACAAGCAGATCGCCGTCATGCCGGGCATCGCCCACGCGAGCCTTCAGGAGAAGAACCGCATGATCGTCTTCCACCACATCGAGCGCTTCTTCGGCCAGCCCGGCCCGGTCTACAAGGGCTGAGCGGATGAGCGAGAGCCGCGCCCCGCGCTTCTCCACGAGATGGGCCGATGAGCCCCGGCCGAACCGCCTCGCCCTCCTCGTCGAGGCGAAGAAGAAGGCGGGCGTCGCGCTCCACGACCTGACCAACACCAACCCGACGAAGGCCGGGCTCTCCGCCGCCGGGGGCCTCTCCCTCCCCGCGCCCGCGGCCACCCCCTCGCCCGCGCCCCCGGCCCCGCCCTACGAGCCCGATCCCCGGGGCCTCCCCGCCGCCCGGGAGGCGGTCGCCCGCTACTACGCGGAAGTCGGGGCGCGCGTCTCGCCGGAGAACATCTTCCTGACCGCGAGCACGAGCGAGGCCTACGGCTTTCTCTTCAAGCTCCTGACCGACCCGGGCGACAACATCCTCTTCCCCGCCCCGAGCTACCCCCTCTTCGAGCACCTGGCCCGGATGGAGAGCATCGAGGCGCGCCCCTGCCCCCTGGCCCGCCGCCCGGACGGCGGCTGGGCCTACTCGGCGGAGGCCATTCTCTCGGCACGGAACGATCGCACCCGCGCCGTCTGCCTCGTGAGCCCGAACAACCCGACGGGGACGACGCCGGACGGCAACGCCTGGAACGCCGTCCAGGCCGCCTGCGAGAAGGAGGGTCTCCCCCTCATCCTGGACGAGGTCTTCGCCGACTACGCCTGGAACGGGGCGCGCCCCGTCTTTCCCCGGCGGGAGCCGGCCGTGCCCGTCTTCGTCCTGAACGGGCTCTCGAAGGTCCTCTGCGCCCCCCAGCTCAAGCTGGCCTGGATCCTCCTCCACGCCCCGATGGACATGAAGCCGCCCGTCCGCGAGCGGCTCGACCTCATCTGCGACACCTACCTCTCGGTCAACGAGCCCGTCCAGCGCGCCCTGCCCGCCCTCCTGCCCCGGCGGAAGGAGGTGCAGGCCCAGGTGCGCGCCCGGCTGGCCGAGAACCGGATGATCCTCCGCTCCCTCCCCACGGGCGGCCACCTCCGCCCCCTCCCCGGCGACGGCGGCTGGTCCCAGGTCATCGCCCTCCCCGATGGGACGGACGAGGAAGACTTCGCCCTCCGGCTGCTCGACGGGGCGAACGTCCTCGTCCAGCCCGGCTACTTCTACGACATCGAGGAGGGCGCCCACTTCGTCGTCTCCCTCCTGTCCTTTCCCCGGGAGCTCGCTCAGGGCCTCGCCGCCGCGGCGGCCATCCTGAAAAACGGGTGAGGGGTCCGTAGGGGCGAATCTTGTATTCGCCCCCCGACGCGCCGCCGATGCGGGGGCGAACACGAGGTTCGCCCCTACGATGACACGCGGCGGCGTTGGTGTAGGGGCGTTCCATGGAACGCCCCTACGGAAACCGGCTCACCGAGGCGACGCGAAAAGTTGTCATTCCGAGCGCAGCGAGGAATCTGCTTTTCAAGGCAAGAAGCAGATTCCTCGGGCCTTCGGCCCTCGGAATGACAAGACGCGCCCGCTGCGAATTAGGGCATCCCCCCGCTTGCCCCCCCAAGCCCCGGCGAATTAGAGTATCCGGGCACGCGACAAGCCCCCCACAATCCCCCGCCCCGCGACGCCGGGAGGCCGCTTCGGGGAGGGGCATCCACCCGGGACACGAGAGGGCCGAGGAATGGAGACGCAGAACTGGTATTCCGTTCAGGAGTTCGCGCCGGGCAGCTACCAGATCACCGAGGCGGGCCGCTACAAGATGTTCCTCTTCCTCGGGAGGGACAAGGCGCTGGCGGTGGACGGTGGCCTGGGCGTCGGCGACCTCCGCAAGCTCCACGAGAGCATCACCAGGCTCCCCATCGACTTCATCCTGACCCACACCCACTGGGACCACCTGGGCGGCGGCCACCAATGGCCCAAGGTGGGGGTGCACCCCATCGGGAAAGACCGCCTGGCGAACGACCACTCCGCGGCGGCCCAGCGCTTCATCCAGAACTGGAAGGACCCCCTGCCCGCGGGCTTCGACCCCAAGACCTTCACCATCAAGCCCATCACCTTCGGCTGGACGCTGAAAGAGGGCGACTCCTTCGACCTGGGCGGCCGGCGCTTCCGCGTCTACGACATCCCCGGCCACTCCCCGGACAGCATCGCGCTGCTGGACGAGCGGGAGGGCGTCCTCGTCACCGGCGACCTGGTGAAGCCCCTCGACTGCCTCTACCTCCAGGTGCCCACCGCGATACTCCGCGACTACGCCCCCTCCCTGCGCAAGCTCGAGAAGCTGGCGAAGGAGGTGAAGTGGATCTGCTCGGGCCACACCAACCCCTTCGGCGACGCCTCCATCATCGGCGAGATGGCCCGGTTCATGGAGGAGATCGAGGCCGGCACGCACGAGAAGTCCAAGAAGCGCTTCGCCCCTCCCGGCTGGGGCGAGGTGGACGAGTACGAGGCCAAGCGCTTCAAGGTCTGGATTGGGGACCACGCGCGGAAGTAGCGGCGCCCCGGCGAAGCGAAGTTCGTCCAGGGCCTCCCCAAGGCCCGCGCGGCCAAGATCGTCCGCGGCGCCATCCGCAGGATTTATCTTGGGGAAGAAATCGGCCACATGGATTTGAGCTCCCTGGATTCGCCCGAGCATTTGCAGTCGATACGGGAGGCGGTGTGAAATCCAAAGAAAGATGATTTTCTTGACTGTTTCCGTCTACAATTCGGTTGGGCTATAATCTCAAGCGAGTTGCGTTTTTCTCAGCAAGCAAATCTTGAACAAAGGATACACCGATGAGCAGACAAGCAAAGAATCAATCCAGCCTCTCTAGGGCCGCCAGAGTGCATGTAATCGCCCACCAAGAAGGCTGGGCCATCAAGCAAGAGGGGCAATCCAGGGCATCTAAAATCTGCAGCACCAAGGAAGCGGCCGTAAGAAATGCCTCTCAAGTTGCCGTGAAAGGCCAAGACGTCGTTGTTCATAAGAAAGACGGTTCCATCCAGAGCTGGAAACGAATTGTCAAATGACCCAAAAGGGGCAATTTGGCAAAAACGTCTTCATCAATTGCCCCTTCGATGATGATTACATTCCCTTGCTGCGGCCGCTACTTTTCACCGTCCTGTATTGCGGGCTTACGCCGCGAATCACCTCGGAGAGTTTTGATTCAGGCGAAACGCGTCTCAACAGCATATGCAAGCTGATATCGAACTCAAAGTTCAGCATACATGATCTGTCCCGCCTGAGAGCCCGGAAAGCCAAAGAATTTCACCGGATGAATATGCCGTTTGAATTGGGAGTCGATTTGGGGTGCCGCAGATTTGGCAATGGAGCCTTACGCCGGAAGCGCTTTCTGATTTTGGATGAGCATAGGTATAGATATCAAAAAGCGCTTTCCGATATTTCTGGCTCAGATATCAAGCACCACACCAAAAATCCGCGGAATATCGTCCGGCAGGCCAGGAACTGGTTTGTCGAGAACGGACTGGCGGGAACCCCAAGTGGACAAGCCATCTGGCTCGAATTCAATGAATTTATGGCCGATTTCTATGAAAAACGGCGGAGAGATGGATATAGCAGAAAGGAGCTTCAGATAATGCCGATACCTGAGCTCATCTCCTTCATGCGAAGGTGGATAGCTTCACACGATTTGTAGATCGCTTGTCCTGACCAACGAGGATTCGTCCGGCCATGCCCACCCCCGTCATCTGGCGCCCCACCGAGGACTTCCTTCGGAACTCGAACGTCGCCCGCTTCATGCAAAAGCACGGGCTGAAGAGCTACTCCGAGCTTCTGGAGTGGTCGGTGGCGGACATCCGCCGCTTCTGGAGGCTCATCCTCGAGGACATGGGGGTGGAGTGGTACCGCCCCTACGACGAGGTGCTCGACCTGAGCCGGGGTTTCGAGTGGGCGCGCTGGTTCGTCGGTGGAGAATTAAACGTCATCCACAACTGCATCGACCGCCACCTCAGGGACGGGAAGGGAGGCCGGACGGTCCTCGTCTGGGAGGGGGACGGGGGGGAGGTGCGGCGCTTCACCTACGCGGAACTCGCCGCCGAGGTCGCGCGCCTGGCGGGGGCGATGCGGGCGATGGGGATGAGGCCCGGGGACGCGGCGGGCATCTTCATGCCCATGCTGCCCGAAACCGTCTTCGCCTTCTTCGCCTGCCTCAAGATCGGGGCCGCCGCCGTCCCCATCTTCTCGGGCTTCGGGCCCGAGGCGGTGGCCGAGCGGCTGGCCCACGCCGAGGCGCGGCTCGTCTTCACGGCGGACGGGGGCATGCGCCGGGGAAAGGAGGTCCCCGTCAAGCCTCTGCTGGATCAGGCCCTCAACCTGGGAACGAGGGTGGAGAAGGTTGTCGTCCTCGGGCGCACGGCCGCTGAAGTTCCCATGAAAGCCGGGCGGGACGTGATGTGGGAGGAGTTCGTGGCGGGGCAGCCCGCCGAGGCCCCGACGGAGCGCCTGCCCGCCGAGGCGCGGGCCATCATCATCTACACCTCGGGGACGACCGGGAAGCCCAAGGGCACGGTGCACACCCACGCGGGCCTCCTCGTGACCACGGCCAAGGAGCTGCGCTACTGCATCGACCTGCGCGAGGGGGACACCGTCTTCTGGGTGACCGACATCGGCTGGATGATGGGCCCCTGGGAGATGGTGGGGGTGCAATTCGGGGGCGGCACCTACCTCATCTATGAGGGCGCCCCCAACTGGCCCGGCCCGGACCGGCTCTGGAAGCTCGTCGCGGATCATAAAGTCACCCAGCTCGGCATCTCCCCCACCGCCATCCGGCTCCTCATCAGCGCCGGGGAGGCGTGGGTCCGCAAGCATGACCTCACGAGCCTCCGCCTCCTGGGCTCGACCGGGGAGCCCTGGGACCCCGCCTCCTACATGTGGTTCTTCGAGAAGGTGGGGGGCGGGAGGTGCCCCATCATGAACATCTCGGGGGGCACCGAGCTGTGCGGCTGCCTCCTCCAGCCCTACCCCGTCCAGGAGCTCACCCCCTGCTCCCTGGGCGGGCCCGCCCTGGGGGTGGACACCGACGTCTTCGACGAGGAGGGCCGCCCCGTGCGGGACCAGATCGGCCACCTCGTCTGCAAGCAGCCCGTGCCCTCCATGACCAAGGGCTTCTTGAAGGAGGACGACCGCTACATCGAGACCTACTTCTCCCGCTGGCCGGGGGTCTGGTACCACGGGGACTGGGCGAAGCGCGACGCGGCGGGCCAGTGGTACCTCTTCGGGCGCTCGGACGACACCATCAACGTGGCCGGGAAGCGCGTGGGCCCGGCCGAGGTCGAGGCGGAGCTGATCAAGCACCCGGCCGTCGTGGAGGCCGCCGTCATCGGCGCCCCCCACCCCATCAAGGGAGAGTGCCTCGCCTGCTTCGTGGTGCTGCGGGAGGGAACGGCGCCCACCGACGCCCTGCGGGAGGCGCTCAAGGACCAGACGGTGGCCTACCTGGGGAAGAGCCTTCGGCCCGACGAGGTCAAGTTCGTGAAAGCGCTGCCCAAGACGCGCTCGGCCAAGATCGTGCGGGGGGCCATCAAGAAAGTGTATCTCGGCGAGGACATCTCCCGGATCGACACCAGCTCTATCGAGGTGCCCGAGCACCTCGCGGCGATCCGGGAGGCGCTGTAGGGGCGGAATTGCGATAGGTCGTTCGCCTGCGTTTGTAGTAGTAGGGGCGAGGCATGCCTCGCCCCTATAGAACGGATCACCGCCGATTGCATCTGTAGGGGCGACCGGCCGGTCGCCCCTACGGACCCGGATCGCCACAGGCCGGTGCAGGGGGATATTGCAATACGCCCCTGCAGAATCCCGCCACGCGATTCCGTAGGGGCAGGCCCCCGTGCCTGCCCCCGAACAAAGGGGCGGCCACAGGGGGCCGCCCCTACAAGCGCATCTCTTCCGCTTCCTGAAATTTAGAACAATCTCCGCAGCGAAAGCTGGAAGGGCACGCCGTGGTCCGCGCAGGCCCGCTGGAGGTGGCCGTTGCCCAGCAGGTGCATGAGGGGCTGGTCGACCTCCCCAATGCGCAGGAGGCCCCCCTGGATCTGGGCGGCCCAGTCCTCCTTGAGCTTCTCCGCGTCCCCGGAGGTGATGCGCCACCGGCACTCCTCGGCCCGGCAGTAGCAGTCGAAGGTCTCCTCGGGCTTCATGTAGAGGGTCGCGTAGTCCACCGTCAGCTCCGCGCCGGACTCGATGTCCCGGACCGCCACCTCGAAGCCGTAGTGCGTCGCCATGCAGTTGGGGCTGCAGGAGTGGTTCATGAAGCGCGCCAGGTCCCAGAGCAGGATGTGGTTCCCCTCCGGGGTGCGGTAGGTGTAGCGCGCGAGGGGCTCCCCGTAGATCTCGGGCATGCTCTCGACCTGCTCGGGGGTGAGGATCTGGTCCAGCGGGTCGTACACCCAGGTGATGGTCCCCTGGGGGATCAGGCTCGTGGCGAAGACGCCGTAGCCGATCTCCGGGCTGATGAACTGGAGCACCGTATCCGGATGGAGCACCGCGCTCCCTCCCGTCCGGGCCGATCAGGCCGAGGCGGGGTGGTTCCGCGGCGCGGGAGCCGCCGGAGAGGAACCGTTCCCCTCCGCCCACACCGCCTTCGAGGGCACGCAAAAGTCCGCCGGGCGGGGCAATGGCGCCCGGCCCGCCAGCATGTCGCTCAGGAGCCGGGCTTCCCGGAGGAACGGCACGAGCGGCTGGGGGAGCCGGGGCGCCAGGGCGAAGGCCTCGCGGACGCGGGCCTCCCACGCGTCCCCCAGCCGGAGCACGTCGTCCGAGCGGACGACGCCCCGGCAGCCCGGGGCGCCGCACCGGCACTCCAGTTCGGCGATGATGTTCAGCATCCCGTAGTCGTCGGTGATCTGCTCGCCGGGGAGGATGTCCCGGACGGCGATCTCCATCCCCTCGGTCACGCTGAGGGTGGCGGGGTCGCAGGAGTGGTTCACGAAGCGGCCGAAGTCCCAGCAGAGGACGGCGTCCCCCCGGGAGGTCATGTAGGAGTAGGTCTGGATCATCTCGGTGTAGGCCGGGGGCAGCTCCCGCCTGCGGGCCGGGGTGAGGACGTGGTCGAGGTGGCAGAGGCCCCACGTGATCGTCCCCTTGGGAATCCGCCGGGTGGCGAAGACCCCGTGGCCGACCTCGGGGCTGACGAAGCGCAGCGCCGTATCGGGGTGGATCACATACGCTCCTGCTCGAGCCCGGCCGACGCGGCCGCTCTCCGGGCGCCCGGTCTCCCCTGCACTGGCTCAGCCTCTATCTATTAGCCCTAATTACTCCTATCCGGGCCGCGCGTCCACATAAAGTTTTTCGATCAGGGCCACCACCGCCAGCGCCTCCTCGGGCCGGACGGCCGGGGGCCGACCCACGCGGAAGGCCCCGAGGAAGTCCCGGTGGTTGCGGTACATGGAGTGGAGCTTGGGGGGGAGCTCCTCCGGCGGCGGGGGCTCGGCGGGCGGGGCCGGGAGGGGCGCCTTGCCCTTGTGCTCCCAGCGGACGACCCCTTTCCCCTCGGCGATGGTGCAGGTGCCCTCCGAGCCGTAGAGGGTGAGGGTCTCGGGGAAGCCGGGGTAGGCCACGGTCGAGGCGGTGAGTGTGGCCAGCGCGCCGCACTCGAGCTCCAGCAGGGCGGCCGCCACGTCCTCCTCCTGATAGCCCTCCCGGACCGTGCCGATCGCCCCCCGGACCTCCGCCACCGGCCCCAGGCACCACATGAGCAGGTCGATGTAGTGGATGCCCTGGTTCATCAGCACCCCGCCCCCCGACTCCGCCCGGGAGGCCCGCCAGGGGGCCTGGAGGAAGTAGTTCTCGTCCCGGTAGTAGTTGATCGACACCTCGGCCAGGAACACCCGCCCCAGCAGCCCGGCGTCCAGCGCCGCCTTGAGCTGCATCGCTCCCGGGTCGAAGCGCTTCTGCGAGACGACGGAGAGGGCCACCCCGGCCTCCCGGCAGCGGCCGATTACCTCCCGGCCTGAGGCCGTGTCGTTCGCCAGGGGCTTCTCCAGGAGGACGTGCTTGCCCGCCCGGGCCGCCATCAGGGCCATGGGCGCGTGGAGGAAGGAGGGCGCCGCCACCAGCACGGCCCGGACCCCGGGATCGGCCACGGCGTCCTCCGCCGAGGCGGCCGGCCGGCAGCCGAACCGCCGGCAGACCTCGTCGCGCCGCGCCGGGTCGGAGTCGTAGGCGCAGCGAAGCTCCGCCCCCTCCAGGCAGGAGATCACCTCGGCGTGGCGGCCCCCCATCAGGCCGCAGCCGAGGACGGCGTAGCCGGCGGGTTCGGGGGAGGAAACGGGCATGCGGCTCATCCTAGGCGTGGGTGGGACCGGAGGGGAGGTTTCCGCGCTTCTCCTTGGCGATGAGCATGAGGTTCCGGATGTAGGGGATGAAATTGGGGAGATAGGCCAGCACGCCGATGATGCTCCGGCGCTGGAAGAAGTAGATGAGCAGGATGATCGAGCCCGCCAGGCTCAGATACCAGAAGACGACGGGCACCTCGCTCCTCCCCACCCGCTCGCTGTGAATCCATTGGATGATGAAGCGGCTGCCGAAGCACAGGTTCCCCATGAGGCCGAACACTTCCCAAGGACCGAAGTCGAAACCCAGGAACATCGCTCTCTCCCAAGGTGCCCCCCCTGGTCCGTGGAGAGAGCGGACGCTCCTCACCCCGGGGGGGGCGGAATGTGCCTCCGTTGATACCAAAGGACGGCCAGCGTGTCGACGAGTCCGACGAACACGCGGTTCCCGAAGCCGTACTTGGACACCCCGGCCTTCCGGGGGCGGTCGGCCACCTCGATCTGGCGCACCTCCCATCCGTGGGTCTGGAGGAGGGTCGGGAGGAAGCGGTGCAGTCCCCGGAAGGGGATGAGCTGGGCCAGGGCCTTCCGGCGGAAGACCCGGTAGGTGCACCCCGCGTCCAGGATGCCGTCCTTGAGCATCCAGTTCCGGAAGCCGTTGGCGGCCCAGGTGGAGAACTGCTTGAGGCGGGTGTCGGCCCGCTTGGGCCGGACGCCGCAAACCGCCCCGGCCTCCCCGAGGGCCTCGATGAGGCGGGGGAGATCCGCCGGGTCGTTCTGGAGATCGGCGTCCATGGTGGCGACGATCTCGCCCCGGGCGGCGGCGAAGCCACTGAGCTGGGCGGCGCTCTCCCCCAGGTTGCGGGGGTGCTCGACGACCCGGATGCCCGGGTTGTCCCTCTCCAACTGCCGCAGCCTGGCCAGGGTTCCGTCCGTCGAGGCGTCGTTCACGAAGACGACTTCCCACTCCCGGCCGATGCCCTCGAGCACGGGACGCAGCTCGGCCCAGAGGGCCTCCACGTTCCCTTCCTCGTTGTGGCAGGGAATGACCACGCTGAGCGAGCCGCGCGGTTCGAGTCCCTTCATGGCTTTTTTGCGCCCCCACCGGGAGGAATGGGGGCCGCCGGCTTCTCGGGCGCCTGGGACTGCGCCTCGGCCCTGTCCGCCTGGCGGTCCAGGGACTTCCACTCCTCGAAGGCGCCGAAGTAGAGGAGCCCCAGGCAGCCCGCGGCCGCCACCGCCCCCAGCCACGCCTCCCGCCGCCGCCTGGCCATCCATCCGCGGCCGGTGAGCACAAGCGCGCCCACCCCTCCCAGCACGCTCAGCCCGGCGAGCCACGACGGCGCGATGAACAGCGTGAAGCCCAGCCCCAAGAGCGTCCCCGCGGCCAGGAGGACCAGCAGGACGGCCTGGGAGGACGTCAGGAATTTCTCCCCAAGGCTTCCGGGCGGATCATCGATGTGGGCCAGCAGGGCGTCCGCCGCCATCAGCCCCAGCAGGGGCAGGACCGGGAGCAGGTAGTGGGGCTGCTTGGCCGGGAGGACGGAGAAAAAGACGAGGACTACGACAAAGGTCCAGACGACGAAGGCCCATCCCCCCCTCCCGCGCCAGCGCCCCGCCCGCCAGACGTGCCTGGCGGTGAGGGGCAGCAGGACGCTCACCGGGATGGCGATGTCCCAAATCCGGTAGAGGTAGTACCAGAACGCGCGGAAGTGCCGGCCCGTATGGCCCACCACCTCGACGCCCACCGGCTGGAGGCCCTCCAGGAGGGCCCAGTGGATTGCCTCCTTGGGCATCTGGACGAAGACCAGGAGATACCACGAGCCCCCCGCCAGGGCGGCCGCGGCCAGCCACATCAGCACCTCCCGCCGGAAGACCCTACCCCAGCCCCGGCGGAGCGTCAGGGCCAGGGCGGCGGGGATCCCCACCACCGGGAGCAGGGTGGTGCCCTTGGCCAGCGCCGCCAGCGCCAGCGAGAGGCCGAACGCCGGGAGAAGGTTCCTGCGCCGGCCATGCCAGAGCCGCTCGAATAGGTATAAGGCGGCCACGCACGCCGCGGAAAAGGCCATGTCGGGCGAGCCCCTCCGGGCCATGATGAGGAAGAGCGCCATCATCCCCGTCAGGAGCCCCGCCAGGCCCCCCAGGGCCGGGCCGCCCAGCGCCGTCCCCCAGGCAACGGTGACAGCCAGCATGACCATCGCTCCGATGGCCGAGGGCACCCGGGCGCTCCACCAGTCCGCCTCCCCGCGGATGCGGGCCGAAATCGCGCCGATCCAATGGTAGAGGGGGGGCTTCGAGAGGAAGGGCTTGCCGTCCACCCGGGGGACGAGCCAATCCCCCGTCCGCGCCATCGTTTGGATGATCTCCCGGCTGCGCGCCTCGACGGGAAGCTTCGCGGCCCCGCCGCCCAGGTTGATCCAGACGAGGAGGACGGGGATGGCGAGAAGCGCCAGCGGAATCCAGGCCGGGACGGGGCGGGCGGGTGCGCCGGGAGCCGGGCCTCCGGCCATCTCAGTCGGTTCGGCCGCGGCCGGCCGCCGCCGAGGCGGCGCGGGAGCCCGCCCCGAAGAAGGCGGAAACCTGCTCGATCACGTAAGCGGCCTGCGTCTCGGTCAGGTGCGGGAAGATCGGCAGGGAGAGGATGGCGTCGCAGGCCGCCTCCGCCTCGGGGAAGGCGCCCCGGGCGTATCCCAAAGAAGCGTAGGCCGGATGGAGGTGCACGGGGACGGGATAGTGCAACCCCGTCTGGACCCCGTTCTCCGCGAGGTGCTTGGCGAGCGCCTCGCGCCGGGCGGTGCGGATCACGAACAGATGCCACACCGGCTCCGCGCCCCGGGGAGGCTCGGGAAGGACGACGTCCCCCACCCCCGCCAGCCCTTCGAGATACCACTGGGCCGCGCGTCGGCGCATGGCGTTCCACTCCTTCAGGCGGGGCAGCTTGGCCGAGAGCACGGCCGCCTGGATGGGATCGATCCGTTCGTTCACCCCCACCGTCTCGTGCGTGAACTTCTCCAGGCGCCCGTGGTTCGAGAGCGCCCTCACCCGCGAGGCGAGCTCTTCCCGGTCGGTGGCGGCTGCGCCGCTGTCCCCGAACCCGCCCAGGCACTTCGAGGGGTAGAAAGAGAAGCAGGCGGCCTCCCCCCAGGTGCCCACCCTTTTCCCGTCCAGCGAGGCCCCCTGCGCCTGGGCCACGTCCTCGGCGAGGATGAGCCCCTTGCGGGCGGCGAGCGCGGAGATTTCCCGCAGGGGGGCGGGGAACCCGTAGAGGTGGACCGGCAGGAGCACTGCCGTCCGGGGCGTCACGGCGGCCTCCACGGCGGCGGCGGAAATCTGGTAGGTGCGGGGGTCGATGTCGCACAGGACGGGCTTGAACCCCGCCCTGACGATGGCCTCCACCGTGGGCACGGCGGTGAGGGTGGTGGTGACGATCTCGGCGCCGGGAGGCAGCCCGAGCCCCTCGAAGACGAGCTGGAGGGCGGCGGTGCCGCTCTTCACCCCGACGGCGAACCGCTTCCCCTCCTCCTGGGCAAGGGCGGCCTCGAATTCCTTGACGAAATTGCCCCCGACGAACGAGGAGGAGGCGATGATGCGGGCGAGCGACTCATCCACCCGCTGCTTCACGTCCAGGTATTGGGGGTGAAGATCGACGAAGGGGATTTTCATCATAGGGAGGCGACGGCCGCCGGCGCAGGACCGGGTCCGAAATCCTTCTGCGAAGTCTCGATGTCACCAGCCTCCTGCGGTCCGGCGGGGCGGACGGCAAATCGTACAAGAGGCCCCCCGCCAGTTCAAGCGATTCCGACCCCCGTGCCGGGATCGGGCGGGAAGGCCGCTATTCGGGCATGAAAAACCCCTCTCCGGCTTGCGCCGCCCGGGCCCGGGGCTTATCTTCCCGGCCTGAGCCCGGGGTTCCGGCCCTTTCGGCTGTCCCGTCCTCCAGAAAGGGCCCCGCGTGCCGCTCGCACCCTTCGATGCGCTCGCCATCGCCGTCGCCGCCTTCTTCGTGGGGTTCTTCAAGGCCACCCTCGGCCTCGCCATCGGGCTCCTGCTCGTCCCGGTGATGGTGTTCGTCTGGCCGACGCGCTTCGTCTTCGGCATCATCGCCGTCCAGATGTGGCTCTCGGACTACCTCGCCCTCAAGTATTTCTGGAAGCGGTGGGACGGCCGCCTGGTGAAGCTGGTCCTGCCCGGCTTCTTCTTCGGGATCATCCTGGGGGCGTACCTCCTGGTCCAGCTCCCAGATTTCTGGATCCGGAAGGGCCTGGGGGCGCTCTGCCTCGTCTTTGCCGGGCTGCAGGCCGTGCGGGAGTTCGGGCGGGAGCTCGCCCCGCCCCGCCTCAATTCCTGGATGGGGGTGGGCATCGGCCTCGCCGGGGGCACCATGAGCACGCTCTTCCACTCGGGGGGCCTCATCCTCAACCTCTACCTCCTGAGCCAGGGGGTGACCAAGGTTCCGCTCGTGGCCACGGTCATCGCCGTCTGGATCCTCATGAACCCCGTGAAGCTCACCTCCTACTGGGTGGGCGGAATCGTGAACCTCCAGATGTTCCTGGCCTGCCTCCTCGCCGCGCCGCTCACCTTCGCCGGGGTGTGGGCCGGGAAGCGCGCCCTGGAGTGGGCGCCCCAGAAGGCCTACAACCTCGGCGTGCTCGTCCTCGCCGCCGCGGCCGCCGTGAAGCTCCTGGCGGAGTAGCGAATTGGCGCCCGGTCCCGCTCTCCGGCTGCCCGTGGCGGTGGCCGGGCTGGGCAAGCGCGTCCTGGAATGGGCGCCCCAGCGCGCCAACAATCTGGCCATCCTCGCGCTCTCGGCCGCGGCCGCCGCGCGCCTGCCCGTGGAGTGACCGGTTGCACGCCTATACGCCGCTCGAATGGGGAATCATCTTCGCCGCCGCCTTCGGGAGCGGCTTCTTGATCCGCACCTTCGGCTCGGGGGTCGGAATCGCCCTCACTCCCCTCCTCACCCTCGCCTTCTCGGCCCGATTCTCGCTGGGGCTCATCGCCTTCACGAGCTTCCTGACCTCGACCGCCATGACGCGGGCCATGTGGAACAAGTGGGACCGGCGCACCACCTGGCTGGTGTTCCCGGGGGCGGTGGCGGGCATCCTGGGGGGAACCTGGCTGGTGGCCCGGCTGCCGGAGGGCCGGCTCCGGGTAGTCATCGGCGTCCTGTGCCTGATCTTCGCGCTGAACCAGCTCTACGCGGAGCTCGCGCGCCGCCCGCCCGCGCCGCCCCGCTTCCCCCTGTGGCTGGGGACCGTGATCGGGGGGCTGAGCGGCCTCTCTTCGGCCCTGGCGAACAGCGGCGCGGTGGTGCTCGCCCTCTTCCTCCACTCCCAGAACCTCTCGAAGACCATGCTCCTCGCCACCCTCTGGGCGCTCTATTTCTTCGTGAACCCGGTCAAGCTCCTCGCCTACTGGCAGACCAGCGTGATCACGGGGGACACCCTCTGGGCGGGCGCGGCGGGCATCCCTTTCCTCTGGCTGGGGATGCGGACCGGGGCCTGGACCCACGACCGGCTCCCGCGGCGGGGCTTCAACCTCGCCATCCTGGCCATCGCCCTGGCGGGCTCTCTCCGCCTGCTGGCGGCCCGCTGAGGGGCCCCCTCAGGCCCTCGGGACGGGATGGGGAATGGCCTCCCGGGCCTCCCCGGCCCTCTTCTTCTTCGAGTTCACCAGGTAGATGCCCGCCGCCACGAGCGCCGCCCCGGCCAGCATGAGCGCGCTCAGCGTCTCGGCCAGGAGGAGCGCCCCCAGGAACACCCCGAACACCGGACAAAGGAACATGAAGGAGCTCACCCGCCCCGCCGGGTACTCGGCCAGGAGCCGCACCCAGAGCACCATCGCGAGCCCGGTCCCCACCATCCCGCTGTAGAGGACGCCGGTGAGGACGTCAGGGTCGGTGAAATCGGGCCACCACCGGCCCCACCACACCGCCAGCAGCAGGAAGGGCAGCACCGCCATGAGCTGGGTCCAGGCCGTGATGCGGAAAGGGTCCACCCCCTTGAGGCGGACCTTGAGGAAGAGCGACTGGGAGGACCACACCACCGCCGCCAGGAGAGTGAGGGCGTCTCCCAGCCAGGTCGAGCCCCCGCCGGAGGAGAGCTTGTCGCTGAACAGGAGGACGAGCCCCGCCGCCGAGGCCGCGAAGCCCAGGACGGCCCGGCGCCCGATGCGCTCCTCGGGCAGGAAATAGGCGGCGAAGGCCGTGAGCAGGATGGGCTGGATGTAGAGGAAGAGCGAGGCGCGCCCGGCCGTCGTGTACTGCACCGCGTGGTAGAAGATCAGGAAGTTCAGGTTGTGGAGCGCCGTGTTCCACCAGAAATCGGGGTTTCCCCGCGGCGGGAGGAGGGGCCCGCGCCGCCAGAGTATCCAGGCGAACACGGTCAAGGCGGAGGCGAGGCTCCGCAGCCAGAGGAAGGTGAAGGGCTCCATCCCCCGCAGCCCGATCTTGGCCACGGGAAAGCTCAGGCCCCAGAGGAAGGTGACCGCTCCGACCAGCAGGAAAAAGCGCAGGGGATTTCGCTCCTATTCCATCTTTCGAGGAGGGCTGACCTGATCTATTGCCGATTGCGTCCGCAGGGGCGACCGGCCGGTCGCCCCTACGCATGGAGTCACCACCGTTGTATCTGCGGGAGCGGTCACGGTCTCTTGTCCGGGCGCGCGGGCAAGAAGGCGCCTCCGGAGCTGGCCGGCGCGGGGACGAACCTCATCTCCCCCGCCCGGACCTTCTGCTTCAGGTCCTTGTGGCAGGCGTCGCACCGAGGCTGGGCGAACGCCGGGACGATGAAGACCTTCTCCCGCCTCCCGCCCGTCTTGTGGCCGCTGTGGCACTGGACGCAGGACGCCTTGAGCTCGGCGTGGTCGCTGATCCCGTGGAAGGCCTCGGCCGGGAGCTTGAGGATGCGCTCATCCGGGTGGCACTTGAGGCAGTCCTTGTCCTGGATGGGGTGGAACACCCGGGCGGGCACCTCGTAGTCGCCGATGACGAACCGCCAGGTGTCGCCGGCGGCGAGGAGGGTGGTGCGGATCATGCCGGCGACACCATCCTCCCCGTGGCAGGAGATGCAGCGTGCCTTGCCGGAGGAGAGGTGCCAGCCGCCCAGGCTTCGGATCGCCCGCTTCTCCCGCCGCCCGTCGTCCAGGTAGTCCTGGTGGTCCTGAAGATGACAGGAAGTGCAGAAGGGGTCGTAGGTTTCCGCGGCCCGGATGCCGTAGAGCCCGGCGAGGCCGGCAGCGGGGAGGAGCAGGACTAGAAGCAGGGCGACACCCATCCACCGGCGCAACGCGGACTCCTCTCTCCGTCTTGTCCGCGCCCATGCTAGCACCCGCCCGGATCGCCCATCAACGGAGGCCTCTCCTTCCGCCGCCGGGAGGGTTTTGGTAGGATCGCGGGCAGGAGGCCCCGGATGGCGAGGACGCGCTTCGGACACAAGAGAAAGGCCCAGCCCCCCAAGCCCCCGGCCGCCCCCGCCGGGAGCGCCAAGGAGGCGGCCCTGCGCCTGAAGGCCCAGGCGGCCATCGGCCGGAACGCGGCGGACTACCGCCGGCGCTCCCTCGAGATCCACGGGTGGATCTGCGCCAAGTGCGCGCGTGAGTTCGACGAGACGAACCTGCACCTGCTCACCGTCCATCACCGGGACGGCAACCCGCGCAACAATCCCCTGGATGGCAGCAACTGGGAGAACCTCTGCGCCTACTGTCACGACGACGAGCATTCGCGCGACCGGCTGGGCAGGTACTTGAGCGGCGAATGAGCGGCGCTCAGAAGGGGCATCTTCTCCCATGATCCTCCGCGTCCGGCCCTCCTCCGCGAAGGGGCGCAGCGGCGTCCCGGGGTCCAAGTCCCACTCCATCCGGGCGGTGGCCTTCGCGTCGCTCGCCTCGGGGAAGAGCCGCATCCGCAACCCGCTCGAATCGGAGGACAGCGCCTCGGCCGTCTCCGTCTACCGGGCCCTGGGGGCGGAGATCGCGCTCGGGCCGGGCGATTGGCGCGTGCAGGGCTTCGGCGGAGCGCCCGAGGCGCCGCGCTGCCTGGTGGACGTGGGGAACTCCGGCACGAGCTGCCGGCTCGGCCTGGGCACGGCGGCCCTCCTCGCCGAGGGCCAGGCCCGCTTCGACGGGGACGCCCAGACCCGCAAGCGCCCGATGGGCCCCCTCCTCCAGGCCCTCTCGAACCTGGGCGCCCGCGCCCGCTCCGAGAACGGCGACGGCCGCCTCCCGGCCGTCGTCGGGGGGCGCTGGAAGGGGGGCCGCACCCAGGTGGAGGGCACCACGAGCCAGTTCACCTCGAGCCTCCTCGTGAACGCGCCCTTCGGGGAGGGCGACACCGAGATCGAGCCGATCAGGCTGAACGAGCGCCCCTACGTGGACATGACCTGCTGGTGGCTGGACAAGCTGGGGCTCCGCTACGAGCGCGAGGGCTATGAGCGCTTCCGGGTGCCGGGCGGGCAGTCCCTCGGGGGCTTCGACCGGGAGGTGCCCGCCGATTTCAGCTCGGCCGCCTTCCTGGTGGCCGCCGGGGCGCTCCCGGGCGGGGACGTCGTCCTCGAGGGCCTCGACATGGACGACCCCCAGGGCGATAAGGCCGTGCTGGACATGGCGAGGGAGATGGGCGCCGAGGTGCGCGCCGAAGGCAGGGCCATCCGGGTGCGCGGCCGGGCCCTGCGCGGCGGGGAGTTCGACCTGAACGCCACCCCCGACCTCCTCCCGGTCATGGCGGTGCTGGGGGCCTTCGCCGAAGGGGAGACGCGCCTGTTGAACGTGCCCCAGGCCCGCATCAAGGAGACGGACCGCATCGCCGCCATGCGCGAGGTGGTCGAGAGCCTGGGAGGCGGGGCGGAGGAGCTGCCCGACGGCCTCATCGTCCGGGGCGGGGGCCTGAAGGGAGGCCGCGCGCGCGGCTTCGGCGACCACCGCGTCGTCATGGCCGCCGCCGTGGCGGGCCTGGCCGCCCCCAATGGGGTGGAGGTGGACACGGCCGAGGCGATGCGGATCACGTTCCCGGATTTCTGCGAGCGGATGCGCGCCCTGGGCGCCATCATGGAAACGTCGGAGGAAGGATAGGAGCGATGCCGATCTTCGAGTACGAGTGCAAGGCGTGCGGGTTCATCTCGGGCCACCTGGTGCTGAAGCCCTCGGACCGGGCCAAGCTCGCCTGCCGGAGCTGCGGGGCCAAGAAGCTTCGCAAGGTGATGTCCCGCTTCGCCACCCACAAGACCGAGGGGCAGCGGCTGGCGGACTTCGACCCCGCCAAGCCCACGGACAGCACCTTCTACAAGGACGACCGCAACATCGGCCTCTGGGCCCAGAAGCGCGCCCAGCAGCTCGGCCTCGACATGGGCGATTCCTTCAAGGAGACGCTGGAGAAGGGCCGCTCGAAGAAGATCCTCGACAACCTCTGAGATCGCCGTGGCGGAGCCCTTCAGCGAAACCCTGCGCCGGGAGGCGGAGCCCCTCTGGAAGGCCATCCACGCCCATCCCTTCGTCCGGGGCATCGGGGACGGCACCCTGCCCATCGAGCGTTTCCGCTTCTACATGTGCCAGGATTATTTCTTCCTCATCGAGTACAGCCGGGTCATCGCCCTGGCCGCGGCCAAGGCCCCAAGGCTCGACGAGATGGGCCGCTTCGCCGATCTCCTGAACGCCACCTTGAGCACCGAGATGGACCTCCACCGGGGCTTCGCGGCCAAGTTCGGCATCCCGAACGAGGAACTGGAGGCCACCCGCCCCGCCCCGGCCTGCCGGGCTTACACGAATTATCTCCTGGAGGCGGCGTACTCGGGCACCTTCGGCGAGGCCGCCGCCGCCATGCTCCCCTGCCAGTGGGACTACGCCCTGATCGGCCAAGAGCTCGCCGCGCGCGGCGCGCCCAAGGGCGCCCCCCTCTACGCCGAGTGGATCGGGATGTACGCCTCGGAGGAGTTCGGCCGGCTCGCGGCGTGGCTGCGCGAAATACTGGATCGGGCCGCCGCCGAGGCCGGCCCCGCCGAGCGGGAGCGGATGCGCGCCCACTTCCTCGCCGGCACCCGGTACGAATACCTCTTCTGGGACATGAGCTGGAGGATGGAAGAGTGGCCGGTGTGAGGGGAGAGGGCGCCCGCCCCCTCCCCCGCTGCCCCTGGGCGGATGGTGACCCGCTCCTCGCCCGGTATCACGACGAGGAGTGGGGAATCCCCATCGCCTCGGACGCCGCCCATCTCGAGCGGCTCTCCCTGGAAATCTTCCAGGCGGGGCTCTCCTGGCGGACCATCCTCCACAAGCGGGCCGCCTTCCGGAAAGCCTTCGCGCGTTTCTCCCTGAAGAAAGTAGCCGCGTTCACGGGGCGGGACGTCCGGCGCCTCCTCGGGGACGCGGGCATCGTGCGCAACCGCCTGAAGATCGAGGCCACCATCGAGAACGCCCAAAGGTTCATCGCCCTCTCCAGGGGCCACGGCTCCTTCGCCCGCTGGCTGGAGGCCCTGCCCCCGGACCTCGGGGCCCTCCAGGCCATCTTCCGGGAGGAATTCCGCTTCATGGGGCCCGAGATCGCCAAAAGCTACCTGGAAAGCGTGGGAAAAGTTCCCATCCGGCACCATCCCGCCTGCTGGAGGGCCTCCGGCCGGGGCGGCAAGAAAGGGCTTGAGCCCCGCCGCGTAACAGGGTAACGTTCTCCCGCACGGAAAAAGCGATTGCGGAGCTCACCCCTCAGACGCGGGGGACGCGTGTTCGCCCTGTTCTGGGAACAATTCAAGGTTCTCTTGGAGGCGGCCGTCCCGGCCGCGGCCCAGGCCGCGCTGCTGTATCTGATCGTGCGGTTCGCGCTCGCGGTGGCGGGGCTGCTGCTCGATCTGGCCGAGGCCTCTTCGCCCAAGCCCCGGCCCGCGAGCGGCCCCGCCGGCGGGCCGGGTATCCTCCCGCCCCAGCAGGCCCAGATCGCCGGCCAGGCGCGCCCGGGCATTCCCGAGCGGGCATCGTCCTAACCAAACCCACGCATGTGCCACCCGTGGGGGCGGTTCGCGAACCGCCCCTACGAAATTTCACCGTCAGGATTTGGGCGAATCACCGCTTGAGGGGCTGCGTCTCGGAGACGGGCGCGGGGCCGGGGGCCTTCAAAAGCTCGCCGGAGGAGGGGGCCGTGCGCCGCAGGCGCGCCGCCAGGTCCTGGACGTAGGGGAGGATGCGCGTCCCGGCGTCGCGGCCCGGGAGGCGCTCCGGGGCGTAGACCTCGACGAGGGCCAGCGCGGCGGCCGCGAGGAAGACCGCCTTGACCGCCCCCAGGAGTCCGCCGCCCAGCCGGTCCGCGGGCCCCAGGGAGCCCGAGCGGACGATGAAGGAGAGGAAGCGCCCGCCGAGGTTCACCCCAACCCACACCGCGAGGAAGGTCAAGAAGACCGTGACCGGGCCCAGCCACGGGGAGCCGGCCCCGAGGTAGGGCTTCAGCTCCGTCTCGGCCACGCCGCTGAAGCGCGCGGCGGCGAAGAGGCCCAGGGCCCACGCGAGGAGGTTCGAGAGCTCGCGCAGGGTACCCCGGAAGAGCCCGCGCAGGAAGAACACCGCGAAGAACGCCAGCAGGACGATGTCGGGGACCGGAAGAGGAGCCATGGGAACACCCGGGCGGGCGGGTCGCTCAACCGAGAGCCACTATATCACATCGGGGCGGGGGGCGGAGCGCTGGCATTTCGGTAGTGGACAAATTTGAAGAACGGTCAAACGGTGTCATTCCGAGGGAGCCTGCCCAGGCGGCCCGCCGCCTGGGGACCCGGAAAGAGGGCGACCGAGGAATCTACGGTGCAGCTCACGAAGATTCCTCGCTGCGCTCGGAATGACAAGGATAGACCGAGAAACATCCCTCACAAAGGGTCCTTCCACATGACCAGGGCGTCCTCGTCGTTGTCGGGGTAGTAGCGCTGGCGCATGGCGATGGCGCTGAAACCCCACTTCTCGTAGAGCGAGATGGCGGCCTCGTTGCTCACGCGGACCTCCAGGGTGGCCCGGACCGCCCCGCGGCGGCGGGCGTCCTCCAGGAGCCCGTTCAGGAGGAAATCCCCCACCCCGCGCCGCCGGGCCGAGGGGGCCACGGCGAAGTCGGTGATGTGGCACTCGTCCGTCACCTCCCACCAGCAGGCATAGCCCAGGAGGGGGTCCGCCCCCCCGCCTCCGGGGGCGGGGCCCTCCACGACCAGGAGGTGCGAGAGGGAGACCTTCTCCAGCTCGCGGAGAAAGGTGGTTTCGGACCAAGGCAGGGTGAAGGAGAGCCGCTCGATGGAGAGGACGGCGGGCACGTCCTCCCGCCGCATGGGCCGCAGGCGGAGGCCCGGAGGCGTCTTCGGGACGATGCCGCCATCCGCGCCGCGCTCGGGTTCCCCGGTCATGGATTCCCTCCCCGCGCGCTTCCGCCGCCCCCTCCCGCCGACTATAATGTTGCCCCCGGCCGGCGGGCGCAAACGGCTTCCCGCGGGCGCGGACCGGCCCGGGAAATCTCCATTCCGCACGCCGCGGCCTTCTGATCCGCCATCCATGCCCGCCCGCCGGGCGCAGCCCGGACGCGGGGCGTCATCCGGCGGAACCTCATCCACCGAGCCGAGGAGAAGAACATGGGAGCGACGCTCACCTATCTGGGCCACTCCAGCTTTCTGGTGAAGACCGGCGGGGGAAAGACTCTTTATCTCGATCCATGGCTGGAGGGGAACCCCCGCTGCCCCCAGAACCTCCAGGCGCCCCAGGAGGCGGACCTCATCTGCGTGACCCACGGCCATTTCGACCACACGTCCGGCGTCATCCCCATCTTCAAGAAAAAGCCCTGCCTTGTGGCCGGCCCCTATGAGCTCGTGAACCATCTGGCGGCCGACGGCAACTTCGGCGACAAGGCCAACGGGATGAACAAAGGGGGCACCGTGGCCTTCGGGGACATCAAGGTCACCCTGACCCACGCCATGCACAGCTCGAGCTACGGCAAGCCGGGAACCTACGCGGGGGAGCCGTGCGGCCTCGTCATCACCTTCGAGGACGGGAAGAAGCTCTACGACGCGGGCGACACCGCCCTCTTCGGCGACATGCGGTACATCGGCGAGCTCTACGCGCCGGACCTCTGCCTTCTTCCGATCGGCGACCGCTTCACCATGGACCCCCGCCAGGCGGCCATCGCCTGCGAGCTCCTCGGGGCCAGGCGCGCCGTGCCCATCCACCACTCCACCTTCCCTCCCCTCACCGGGACCCCGGCCCAGTTCCGGGAGGAGGTGAAGAAGCGCGGCTTGAAGACCGAGATCACCGTCCTCGAGCCGGGACAGACGGTGACGGTGTAGGGGGGAGGGGCGGCCACAGGCCCCTGGCGGGACTCCCCGGCAAGCCGGCCGCTCTGCCACGCCATGTGTTATAATATTAGGCATGATACGTTCGTTCGCGGACGGCGCCACCGAAGACTTGTTCGACGGCGTCGACAGTCCGCGGGCGAACCGGGCGTGTCCGAGAGCGCTTTGGCCGGTGGTCCGCCGCAAGCTGACGCAGATTAACCGCGTCCGTAGTCTTGGGGAATTGAGCGTTCCGCCCGGGAACCGGCTGGAGCGCCTGCGGGGCAACCGCGCGGGGCAGCACAGCATTCGCATCAACGACCAATACCGGGTTTGCTTCCGATGGGAGGACGGCTATGCCGGCGACGTCGAAGTCACCGACTATCACTAAGAGGCCTTCGGGAAAGGCTCTCGTCCGCCGGCGCCTGCCCACACACCGCCCCCCTACGCATCCGGGCGAGATGCTCCTCGAGGAGTTCCTCAAGCCCCTGGGAATCACCCAGTCGGCTTTCGCGGCGCGTCTCGGAGTCTCGTTCCCCAGGCTCAACGAGATCGTCAATGGGAAGCGCGGCGTCACCCCCGATACGGCGCTGCGGCTGGCCCGGGTGACCGGCATGAGCGCGGACTTCTGGCTTGGATTGCAGCAGGATTGGGATCTCTGGCACGCGCTGCGCTCGGACAAGGCCGCCGAGATCGCGCAACTGGAGCCGTTGACCCGCGCGAGATGAAGGGGCTCCAACAAGCCGGGGCAGACGGTGACGGTGCAGGGGGGCCAGCGCCAACGGTTGAGATGACCTATGTAGGGGCGCACGGCCGTGCGCCCCTACTGATCCGAGGATACCCCTCACGCGGCGGCCCCCGCCCCGGATGGAGCGGAGGCCGCTTTGTGATCATGCGGTATGGCTTGGCCGCCCCTTCCCCTAGTCCGCCTTGGGGATGAATCCCTCCTTCATCATGCTCTGCGTCATGCCCTGCGCCCGCTGGATGATGGCCTTCGCCTTCTGATAGAGCGCCTTGGGGTCCACCTTGAGCTGGGCGACATCCTGCTCCTGGGCCTTCATGCCCACGGCGACGGCCTCGCGGCAGAACATCTCGATGTCATTCATGTCGGGCGTGATGTTCTCGTCGTGGAGGCCGCTCTCCTCGGCCCGCTTGGCCATGGCGCCGGCGGCGGCCAGGCACATCTCGTCCGTGATGGTCTTGGCGCGCACGTCGAGCGCCCCGCGGAAGATGGCCGGGAAGCCGTTCGAGTTGTTCACCTGATTGGGGAAATCCGAACGCCCCGTGGCCACGATGCGCGCGCCCGCCTCGTGGGCCACCCAGGGCCAGATCTCGGGGAGCGGGTTCGCGAGGGGGAACAGGATGGAGTCCTTGGCCATCTTGCGGACCCACTCGGCCTTGATGGTGCCGGGCTCGGACTTGGACATGGCGATGCACACGTCGGCGCCGGCGAGGGCCTCGGCGGCGCCGCCCTTGTGGCCCTCGGCGTTCGTGGTCTCGCACAGGTGCCACTTGTGCTTGAACTCCCGCTTCCGGTCCGAGATGTCCTTGCGGTCCCGGTGGAGGATGCCCTTGCTGTCCACCAGGCAGGTGCGCCGGGGGTCGGCGCCCGCGGCGAAGAGGAGCCGCGCGGTGGCCACGCAGGCGGCGCCGCTGCCGATGAAGGCGATCCTGACCTCGCCGATCTTCTTGCCCACGACCTTGAGCGCGTTGGTCAGGGCGGCGAGGATGACCGTGGCCGTGCCCTGCTGGTCGTCGTGGAAGACGCAGATCTCGGCCTCCGCGCGGAGCCTGTCGAGGATGTCGAAGCACTTGGGATGGGAGATGTCCTCGAGGTTGACCCCCCCGAAAGCCGGCTGCATGAGCAGGACCGTCCGGATGATCTCCTCGGGGTCCTTCGTGTCCAGCGTGATGGGGACGGCGTCCACTCCGCCCAGGTACTTGAAGAGCAGGCACTTGCCTTCCATGACGGGGAGCGCCCCCTTGGGCCCGATGTCGCCCATCCCCAGCACGCGCGTGCCGTCGCTCACCACCATGATGCGGTTCCACTTGCTCGTGTACTCGTAGGCTTTCTGGGGGTCCGCGGCGATTTCCAGGCAGGGGGCCGAGACGCCGGGGGTGTACCAGATGGCGAAGTCGCTCCAGTCCTTCACGCGGCATCTGAGCGACGTTTCGATCTTGCCCCCATAGAAGGCGTGCAGGCGTATCGCATCCTTCATGGGCTGTTGCGCCTTGGCGAGCAACTCCTCGGCGGTGGCCTTATGCAGAACCTTCGACATGTGGCATCCCCCTTGCCAGCGATGAATGCGTCAAGGAGGGCCGACCCGCCTTTTCGGAGATAGAACCCCTCCTCCGCGCGCAGCCTTGGCCGCGCTGGGAAGGGAAATCCCCAACCAATCTAGCTCCCGGTTCCGGAAGTTTCACTTTTATTTGTCCCGGAGCGGGAAGAAAATCCCATTCCATTTTCGGACCGCCCGCGGATTCTCTCATCCCCCCGCGCTGCGGCCCCCGTCCACCACGATGTGCTGTCCGGTGAGGTAGTCGGAGGCCGGCGAGCATAAGAAGACCGCCGCCCCGGCCACGTCCTCGGGCTCCCCGGCCCGCCCGGCGGGGGTCCGCGCCAGCACCCCGGCCATCTTCCGGGGGTCCTTGAAGAGCCCCTCCGTCATCCCGGTGCGGGTGAGCTGGGGCCCGAGCGCGTTCACCTGGATGTTGTGGGGCGCCCATTCCACCGCGAGCGCCCGCGCCATGGCGGCCACCGCCCCCTTGGCCGCGACATAGGGCGCCTGGTTGGGCACCGCACGCTCGGCCAGGATGGAGGAGATGAAGAGGATCTTCCCGCCCCCGCGCGGGATCATGGCCCGCGCCGCCGCCTGGGCGCAGAGGAAGCCGCCCCGCACGTGCACGGCCATGAGAGCGTCCACCTCCCCGGGCTCGAAGTCCAGCGCGGGCTTCACGAAGAAGAGGCCCGCGCCCGCCACCATGGCGTGGAGGCCGCCGTGGCCCTTCACGACCCCCTCCACCAGGGAGGAGACCGAGGCCGGGTCCGTCACGTCGCAGGCGCGGAACTCCCCGCCCGGGATCGACGATGCGGCCTCCCGCCCCCGCGCCTCGCCGCGGCCCGAGACCACCACCCTCGCCCCCGCCTCCGCCAGCGCGCGGGCGATGGCCAGGCCGATGCCCGCCGTCCCCCCCGTGACGACGGCCGTCCGGCCGCTCAGATCGAACAGGCGCATGGGCGCTCCCTCATGGGCCAGGCACATAACACGGCACGCGCATCATTCCCGGGGACTGCTGCCCGACTGCGAGGCTACCTCGGCCGGATGGAGCACCTGCCGCTGGCGTAGATGACCCCTAGCCCGTCATTCCGAGGGAGCCTGCCCAGGCGGCTTGCCGCCTGGCGGTGGCGGGCACCGCCACCCAAAAAGAGGGCGATCGAAGAATCTGCTTCTTTCATTCGTCGAAGCAAAAAGCGGATTCTTCGCGGAGTTTACCCTGAGTGCAAACGAAGGGCTCGGAATGACGGCATGCCGGCGCATCCTCCCTCACCCCGCCCTCTCCCAAAGGGAGAGGGAGAGAAGCCGTCTTCATCCGCGGGGACGGCGCCACCCGATGCTCCGTAGGGGCGGTTCGCGAACCGCCCCTACGAAATCCGGCATTCAACCGCATCTGTCCCCCTACCTCCCCGCCTCCTGGAGGATCTCGACGAGGATGCCGTCCGGGTCGCGGAAGTAGGCCACCTTGCGCCCGGTGGGGGTGGTCACCGGGTCGCAGGTGAAGGCGAGGCCCTCCGCCTTGAGCCGGCGGAAGACCTCCTCCGTGTCCTTCACCGTGAAGCAGAAGTGGGTGAGGCCCCGGTCGTTCACCCTGTGGCCCCGGGCCTTGTCCTCCCCGGCCGGGCGCTCGAACTGCATCAGTTCCAGGATGTCCCCCCCGACCTTCAGGTGGACGATGCGGAAGCGCGCCCCCTGGAGCTCGAGGAGCCGGTCGATCATCGGGCCTTCAAAATACGTGTCCTGCACCTTCTCCATGCCCAGCACCCCCTGGTAGAGGGCCAGGGAGCGCTCCATGTCCCGGACGCAGATACAGGCGTGGTGGATGTTCTCGATCACGGGCCGCCTCCTCGCGAGGTTTTTTTAGAGGAACTGCCGGCAACTATGCGGAATTGGCCGCAACTGTGCGAACGGGCGCGGGAATATATGGTCCTCCCGGAAAAGCGGCCCCCGGCGCCGCCGGGCCAGCCGCCTCGGCATTGGAGGCCGCGATTTCCTGGCATCCCCCGGAACCCGCCTTGCGGCTTCCGCTTCGGCAACATTTTTTGCCTCGAATATCGGTGAATTTCCTTCGTTCAGGGGCGTTTTTAGAACTTTTCGGCCGCCTTGTTCCGCCCGGCGCGGCGGCCCCGTTCCTTCTCCGGACCGGGCCTCCCCGAATTTTTGGGCTGGAATATCGTGAAATATCGTGAACAGCTCCCCGTGGCGGCTTTCCTCCGAAAAGCCGGGCGCGGCGGCCCCGCCGGGAATATAAGCCCAGGGGCGCCGGGGCCACTTACCCCAATTTCGCGCACCTTCGTGCACAGATAAAAAAGATGTCATTCCGAGCGCCGCAGGCGCGAGGAATCTTCGTCAGCGGCCACGTTCCTAGATTCCTCGCTGCGCTCGGAATGACAACGGGGCCTTCCGCCTCCGTAGGGGCGGCCCCCCGTGGCCGCCCCGCAACGGACGGGGCAGGCATCGAATTAGGGACCCCCGCGCGGCGTGCCGCGCGGGGCGGGGGGGCCTGCCCCTGCGGAATTTTCACCGTCCGTTTCAGCCCCCGAACAGCCGGGCCGCGGTGCCCCCCAGGATATTCGCCTCGTCCTCCTTCGGGAGCCCCAGCCCCCGCACGTGGGCGGCGACGGCCCCGGGCTCCTGCTCGGGCCACCAGGAGCCCATCACCATCCGGTCCGCCCCGGCCTCCTCCACGGCGCGGCGAATCCAGCTCGAGGGCGCCACGCCCACCTCGATGACCAGGTTCGGGCACTCCCTGAGCGCCGCCAGGTAGTCCGGCCAGAAGGCCCAGGTCCAGCACCGGCTCATGAGGACGGGCCGGTCCGGCAGGGCGTCCGCCACGATGCAGTCGCTGTAGACGGCGCCTCCCACGGTGGGTAGGTGGCCCTCGTGCTCGATGGAGAAGAGCATCCCGCGCGCCCGGCACCTCTCCGCGATGGGGACGTAGAAGCGCTCGATGAGGCCCGTCCCCGGAGTGAAGCCCCAGGAGGTGAAGATGCGGACGCCGCGCAGGCCCAGGTCCGCGATGCGCTCCGTCTCCTCGGGCCCGTCGTAGTGGTTGAGGGTCCCCCAGCCGCACAGCCGGTCCGGGGCGGCCTTGCAGGCCGAGGCCACGCGCTCGTTCGCCTCCCGCCACCTGAAATGCTGAACCGCCTCGAAGGGCATGAGGGCCGCGCGGTCCACCCCCGCCTTGTCCATCGCCCTGAGGATTTCCTCCGCCTCCCTGCCCTGCGGGAGGTGCGGGTGGCGCAGGCAGACCGCCGTGTCGAAGATCACGCCTTCCCCTCCAGGCCGAGCAGGCGGAGGATGTTGCCGCCCAGGATTTGGTCCTTCTCCCCGCGGCCGATCTCCAGGGACTCGACCAGGGCCTTGCAGGCGATGGGATGGCTCGTCGGGTTGTCCGAGCCGTAGAGGATCCTTCCCGCCCCCACCGCCGCGAGGGCGTTGCGCAGCGGCCCCCCGTGGTTCATCGAGGTGTCGATCCAGATGTTCGGGTATTTCTTCGCCACGTAGCAGGCGTCGGCGAACATGGCGTGGCCGATGTGGCCCAGGATGATGTCCACGTCCGGGAAGTCGCGCGCCAGGTCCGCGAAGAGGATGGGCCCGCTGTGGGGGGCGTGGCCCGCGTGGATGAAGATGGGCACCTGGTGCTCCCGGCACTTCTCCATGACCGGGTAGACGTACTCCCGGCTGTTCGCCGGGTGGCAGTCCGAGACGGGGTGGAGCTTGAGCCCGAGGTGGCCCATCCCGGTCAGCGCCTCGTCCACGTGGCGCAGGCACGCCTCGACCCCGAGCATGGGCGGGTGGAGGTAGGCGAAGCACATGAAGCGGTCGGGGCGCCTCGCCGCGATCTCGGCCGCCTCGGCGTTCCCCGCGCGGTAGTCCCCGCCGTAGAGGGCGGAGAGGTCGATGAGGATGCTCCGGTCCACCCCGGCCTCGTCCATGCTGCGGAGCACGTCCTCGGCGCCGGTCTTGTGGCGGTGGCCGTAGTTCAGGTTGATGTGGGCATGGTGGTCGATGACGGGCGGCATGCGGTCTCCCGGGCGCGCCTCGCGCCGTGGATGAGGACCAGTCTGACAAGCGGGCGGGAATACTATAGCGGCTGGAGGGGTTGGGGGGGAAGGAAGGCGCGATTATGTTGGCGCCCACCGGAGCAGGCAGGGAGACCTGCCCCCACGCCCCTCGGGCCGATTGAGGACGCCGGGGAGTATTGTAGGGGCGGTTCGCGAACCGCCCCTACGGGAAAGACCATCCCGGAAGATGGCCATTTCTCTCTTTGGGCCTCCGCGATATGGATTCGCCCGCCGTTGCCCCGCGCCCTCCCTTGGGCTAGCCTGTGGCGTCCCGTCGCCATCCGTGGAGAGACTTCATGCGCGAGGACCTGCGGCTGCTCCAGGGCGCCATCGACACCCACATCCACGCCTCCCCCAGCCTCTTCCCCCGGCTGGTGGATAACATCGAGTGCGCCCAGGGGGCGGCCGCGGCGGGGATGCGGGCGGTGACCTTCAAGTTCCACCACGGGGACACCTCGGGGCGGGCGCCCCTCGTCCGCCGGGCGGCGGGGGACGCCATCGAGGTGTACGGCGGGGTGACGTTGAACCAGGCCGTGGGAGGCCTCAACCCCTTCGCCGTGGACACCGCCATCCGCCTCGGCGCGAAGATGGTGTGGATGCCCACCCTGAGCGCGCTGAACCACCTGAAGAAGGTGGGCTCCCCCCACCTCCCCGGCATGAAGCAGACGGGAGGCGCCGCGCTCGGCGAGAAGGGCATCACCATCTTCACCGACGAGAAGCGCCGCAAGGTGCGGCCCGAGGTGCGCACCATCTGCAAGCTCGTGGCCCAAGCCGGCATCTGCCTCAGCACCGGCCACCTGGACGCGGGCGAGGTGCGGGCCCTGATAGAAACCGCGCGCGGGGAAGGAGTGGAGCGCATCATCGTCCAGCACCCCGAGTACATCACCGACGCCACCATCGAGGAGCAGGTCGAGTTCGCGCGGATGGGGGCGCTCATCGAGCACTTGGCCATCTTCTGCTTCACCCATTGGGGGGGCTACCCGACCCGAAAGGGCGCGCCCCCCATCTCGGCGCGCGAGCAGGCGAAGATGGTCCGCGCCGTGGGGGCCGAGCACACCATCCTCTCGACCGACCTGGGGCAGCTCCACAACCCGCCCCCCTGGGAGGGGATGCGGGTCTTCATCCAGCTCATGCTCGACCACGGCATCACCGCGGACGAGATCGGCATCATGGTGAAGCGCAACCCCGCCTACGCGCTGGGGCTTCCCGGCTCCTCCCGGCCGAAGGCCGCCCCCAGGCTGAGGAGCGTCCCCAAGCCGAAGGGCCTCCCCAGGCGCCTCGCCCGGCCGGCGCGGAAGGCCGCCCAGGCGGACGGGCGCAACTAAGAGGGGCTCCATGTCCTGGCTGAGCGCCAGCCTCCAGCGCAAGCTCCTGCTCCTGGTCCTCGTGCTCCTGGGGCTCGGGTTCGGCGTCTCCGCCCTCATCACCATCGAGACGGAGCGCCGCCTCCTGCTCGCGCAGACGAGCGAGCGCGCCTCCATCATCGCCTCGACCATCCACAAGAGCATCCGCAGCAGCATGCTGGGGGGCCGGCCCGACATCGCGCGCTCCCTCCTCGACGAGCTCAAGCGCACCGACGGGGTGAAGGCCCTCCAGGTCTTCCGCAACGACGGCACCGAGGCCTTCACCGACCTCCGCACGCTGGAGAAGGTGAGCGAGAAGCAGGCCCCCCTGGATCCCCGCGCGGTCCGCAGCATCCGCCGCCAGGCCGCCCAGATGCAGAAGATGGACTCCATGGGCCAGGACGCCCACTTCAAGGATGCGCTCGCCTCCGCCCGGGAGACTTCCTGGATGGAGAGCACCCGCGAGCCGGGCGGCGGGACGGCCCGCATCCTCACCTTCCTCAAGCCCCTGGAGAACGAGGAGAACTGCCAGGTCTGCCACGAGGCCGACTCCAAGGTGCGGGGCATGGTGCTGGTCTCGACCGACGTGAGCGAGATCATCGCCAAGGTGGCCATCCTGCGGAACCGCCAGATCGCCATCGCCCTCGCCACTCTCCTCGCGGTGGCCTTCGCCCTCCTGTTCTTCCTGCGGCGCACCGTCGTCCGGCCCCTCCAGGACCTCGAGGCCTGCGCCGGCCTGATCGGGCAGGGCCAGTTCGACGTCTGCGAGCCCCACACCGGTCCGGACGAGATCGGCCGCCTGGGCACGAGCTTCCGGAAGATGGCCGCCTCTCTCAGCCGGGCCTACAGCGACCTCCAGGGCAAGAACGCCGAACTCGAGCGCACCCTCGGGGAGCTCCAGGAGAGCCGCCAGAAGGTGCAGCTCCTCGAGGCGGTGAAGGACCAGCTCTCCAAGTTCGTCCCCGAGTCCGTCCAGCGCCTGCTGGAAGAGAACCCCGAGGCCGACTCCCTCGCCCAGCAGGAGAAGGACATCACCATCGTCTTCCTCGACCTCGAGGGCTACACCCGGATGAGCGAGATGTTCCCGCAGCCGGTGGTGAACGAGATCCTGCAGAAGTATTTTTCCGCCTACCTGGAGATCGTCGGGGAGTACAAGGGGGAGATCAACGAGACGGCCGGGGACGGCCTCATGCTCATCTTCCAGGACGACGATCCCATCGCGCACGCCGCCAACGCCATCGAGGCGTCCATCAAGATCCGGGCCAAGACCCTCCAGATCAACGCCGCGAGGCCCAAGGGCCACCCGGAGGTCTACGCCAACATCGGGATCAACTCGGGGGTGTGCTCGGTGGGGGCCAACAAGTTCGAGGCGGCGGGCGGCCACTCCCGCTGGACCTTCACCGCGCTCGGGCCCGTCACCAACCACTCGGCCCGCATCGGCAAGGTGGCCACCCGGGGCCGCATCATGATCGGCCCCGAGACGGCCCGCCGCGTCCAGGACCGCTACGCCCTCGTGGACATGGGCCACCATAGCCTCAAGAACGTCCCCGAGCCCATGCTCATCTGTCAGGTCATCCCGACCGGAGTGATCTATCCCGTCGGGAGCTTCGACCCGGTGGACGCGGTGGACGGCACCAAGGCGCGGGCCGCGGCGACGGCGTGAGCACAACGTGATCGTTTCGGAAAAAATGCAGGGGCGTATTGCCATACGCCCCGACAAAATTCTTGGCCAAACGAAGCCTGTCATCCTGAGCGAAGCGAAGGATATCGGTTTGGCATTGAAATCTAAAAATCTACACCGAGATTCTTCGCTCGCCCTCTTTTCTGGGTCCCCAGGCGGCGAGCCGCCTGGGCGGGCTCGCTCAGAATGACAGGCTTGGAGGCCTCTCGACTTCCCCCTACGTCTCCAGCCTTACCTTCGCCTCGTCCTTGAACCTCGCGAGCTGCTTCTCGATGGCGGGGCCGTAGCTCTCGAACATCTCGATGGTGGTCTGCTTGCTCCCCTCGACCGCCGGCTGGTCGAAGGGGTTCACCCCGCGCAGCACCCCTCCGTACACCGCCGCCCACTGCCACAGCGCCACGGTCCCCGCCACGTCCTCCGGAGTGACCGCGTCCAGGGTCAAGACCATGTGGGGCGTGCCCCGCCGCTCGGCCTCGGCCACGACGCCCGCGTGCTCGAGGTCGAGGAAGCCGCCCGCCGTGACTTTTTCGCTGACGGGCGGGTCGTCCTCGAACCGCCCCACGCGGACGGTGAGGCCCGCCATGCTGGGCCGCCCCCCGAAGTAGCGCTGGTTGGTGTGGTGCTGGCTCTCGGGCGCCTCGGCGCAGAGGACGGTCTGGCCCTTCCCCTCCTTGCAGTAGCTCTCGTGGACGAGCTGGACGATGAGCTCCCCGAGCCCGCCGAGCGCCTTGCCGTAGATGGGCAGGAAGAGCTCCGTGCAGCCCGCCAGCTCGGCCCGCCACAGCTCGAGGGCGAGGGTCTTGGCGATGTTTTGGGCGGAGGGGACGGTGGGCGCCATCTTTTCGTGTGCGGCGGCGAAGGCGGCGTCGAGGCGCCGGGCGTTCTCCGCGCTCCCTTCGACCAGGGCGAGAGGCAGGAGGGCGTTGTTCTGCCCGGCGGTGTAGCGCCCCCCCACCTCGTCGGGGTGGGGGAAGCGGTCGAGTTTCTTCTCCTTCACCAGGGAGGCCAGCTTGCTCGGGCCCGAGCTGATGACGGCGAGGGCGGGGAAGCCGCGCCGGGCCAGGATCTCCGTCTCCTGCACCACGTTCTCGGTGTTGCCGGACTTGCTGACCGGCACCACGAGGGTGTTCCGGGGCGAGAAGCCCCCCCGGCCCGAGAGGAGCTCCCCGAAGAGGCCGCTCGGGTCGGTGCCGTCCAGCAGGTGGAGCCTGCGGGGGGCCTTCCCCTCCGCGAGCGCGCGGTAGAGCGCCCACACGTTGCGGATGGAGCCGCCGTTCCCGACGACGACGACGTGCTCCTTCCCCTCCGCCAGGCCCAGCTTGGAGGCGATGCCCGCGAGGTCGGGCCGCTCCCGCGCGAAGGCCGGCAGCGCCTTCCCCCCCTGGTGGCGGGCGATGGCCGCCCCGCAGGCTTTCTCGTCGTCCAGGAGGAGCTGGCTGTGCCGCCACGCCTGGCCGGTCATGGCCTGGAGGGGAGTCTCCCAGCTTCGCGTGTAGAGGTGAAGCGACATGACAACCTCCTTCCGGGGGAACCCGTCCCGCTCCCTTTAGCTGAGCGTTCTAAATAGGTTGGTCACCGGCTGGATGTCCACCGGGAGAAAATGCCTCAGAGCGGCCCCGGCGCCCCCTCCCTCCGGGAGGGGGCGGGGGGAGGGAAAGCCACCGGCGAGTTTCTCCCCCACCCCAGCCCTCCCCCGGAGGGGGAGGGAGGATGGCTCCCGCATTCGCGGCGTGAACAACGTGTACAGATTGTACCCCTAGCCCAGCGGCTCGATGGCCAGATGCGCGGCGAAGGTGCGGGCCACGATGCCGAGCATGGCCCCGGCGGGGAGCCCCAGCGCCTCGAAGACATGGCGCCCCGCCTCCTCGGGCGAGACGCCCTTCCCCTTCTCCTTTTGCGCCTCCCGCACCAGCCGGTCAATCCGCCGGAGATAGGCCTCCCCCTCGTCCAGGTGGGCGGCGGCCTCCTTTCCGCGCGACACCCTCCGGCTCATGGCCGAGAGGAGCACCTCCGCGCCCTTCACGGCCCGGAGCCGGGCGAGGCTCGCCAGGGTGGCGGGCACGTCCTCGTAGATGGGCAGGCTTCCCGGCTCGGGCAGCACGTCCCCGATGATGAGGGCCCCGTCCGAGGGGACGAAAAGCGAGAGGCTCCCCGGGGAGTGGCCCGGGGTGTGGAGCGCCTGGACCCGCACCCCGCCCCCCAGGTCGATCTCCCCGCCCTCCTCCAGCGCGTCCTCGACCTTCACCGGGCCGGTGCTGATCTTCCGCATGCCGGGGACGTGGCGGCCCCGGTCCTGGAGGTCGAGGTCCTCGATCCACGGCCGGTCCAGGGGATGGGCGTGGAAGCGGGGCTTCGCCCAGGCGGCGATGGCCCCGTTCCCCCCGATGTGGTCGAAATGGCTGTGGGTGTTGATGACGCAGGCAACGTCTCCCGGCCCTCTCCCCAGGGACTCGATGTAGGAGATGATCTTCGGGGCGGCGGGCCCCACCGAGGTGTCGACGACGGCGAGGCGCTCGCCCTCGATCACGCAGGAGGTGACGAAACGGGGGATGCGCCGGCCGTCCGGCAGGGCGATCTCGAAGTCCAGCCAGAGGCAGTGCACGCGCGGAGTGACGCGCATGGCGATCCTCACCCGGGAGCCGGCGCGCCCCCGGCGCTTCCGCTCCGGCTAGGCGGGACTCTCTCTCTTCCGCAGCCAGAACTGGCGCAGGAAGGGAATCCCCGCGAACACCAGGCCCGCCGCCGCCCAGAGCGCGGTGAAGTACACCATGAACAGGCAGATGGCGGCGAAGCTCAAGAACATCAGGATGCGCTCGTAGAAGCGCAGCGGCGAGAGGAGCCAGCCCTGGGCGCCCGCCGAGAAGGCCGTGAAGGCGACGACCGCCATGATGCTCGAGAACACCACCCGCAGCGGGTGATCGAACAGCAGGAGCGAGGGCTCGTAGACGAACAGGAAGGGTACCACGAAGCCCGCGATGGCGAAGCGGATGGACATCATCGCCGTCTTGAAATAGGGCGCGCCCGCCAGCCTCGCGCCCACGAGTGAGGCGATGGCCACCGGCGGCGTGACCGCCGACAAGATGGCGTAGTAGAAGATGAACATGTGCGCGGCCACCTTGTCCCCCTTGGCGGCCACGAACCCTTTCACCCATTCCGGTCCGTAGATGTGGGTCAGCTCCGGCCCGATGAGCTTCACCAGCACGGGGCCGCCCAGCACCGCGAGCAGGACGTAGGCCGCCGTGGTGGGCATGCCCATCCCGAGGATGGCGCAGGCGACCGCGGTGAGGAGCAGCGCCATGAAGAAGCTGTCGATCCCCAGCCAGTAGGAGCACCCGCCGCCCGGGGCGACGCCGAGCAGGCAGAGGTCCCTGGAGAGGGTCTCGACCATGAAAGCGAACTTGTTCCCCACTCCCGTGATGGAAAGCACCTGCACCACGATCTCGATGGTGGCCAGGGTGACGGCGAACTCGGCGCCCTGGCGCCCGCCCGCCTCGAGCGCCCGGCGGATGTCGTC
>JACPUR010000028.1 GCA_016192135.1 Candidatus Tectomicrobia bacterium
CCACAGCACGGGCTACGTCTTGAAGCCCGACGGCACCATCGCCGTGGGCGTCTACAGCACGGGCCCCATCGGGCGGCTCGTCTGGCAGGACGTGCTGGGCCTCGTCCAGTTCTACAAGAAGATGGCCCCCCAGCCGAAGTAAGGACCGGAACGGTGAACGCGGCCAGCCGGGTGAAACATAAAAAGCCCCCCTTTCGGGGGGCTTTTTATGTTTCTGTGGGCTAGGCCTTTGTGGACATGGCTTCCTTGCCCGCCTGCTCGGCCAGGAGGTCGTCCAGCACCCTGTCCACGCGGGGCTTGTCCGTCCAACTGGCCTTGTAGGCGATTTTTCCTTCCGTGTCGATGACGTAAACCATGTTCGGCATCCAGCCGAAAGCCTTCGCCACCGTCTCCTCCAGGTCGTCCACGAGGACGGGAACCTTCATCCCGAACTCGCGCACGAGTTCCTGGGCGTACTGGAGCTTGTGCGCGTAGGAAGTGTGCTGGGAGTACTTGCGGAAGTACTTCCGCTCGCCCGCGTGCGGCTCCCTGGAGTAAACAACAAAAAACTCGACCCCCTTGTCCTTGTACATCCCATGGAGCTCTTCCATGCCCGGCACCTGCCGGCGGAAGGGCGGTCAGGTGATGGCGCCGAACTCCACGACGATGTTCCGCTTCCCCCGGAATTGGGCGAAATCCACCTCCCGCCCATCCGTGGTCTTGAGCTTCACCTCGGGCGCGGGATCTCCCGCGTGAATCTTCTCCGCGAAGGCCTTGTGCCGCACTTTGCGGAAGCCCTTGATCTCGCGTTTTATTGTGGCGATGGGATCCAGGTACCAGAGGCTCCACAGGCCTCCAAAAGGCCCGGGCGGCCGGTCGATGTATTCCTCTTTTCGCATGGGCAATCCTCTCCTCGCAAAGATCGATATGGGACAAGAACGATCATTATTCGCCAAACATGCGTTCTCGTTCAACTCCCGATCGGCTGCATCGTCGTCCCCCTTCCGCCGAAGGGATAATCCGGCCGGGCGCATATCCTCTTCGGGTCTTCGGGGCAACGTTTAGCCAAATACAAACAACGGATGAGGGCGACGCATTCCCTCCTTTCGCAAATATTTCCCCTTGAAATTTCGATACCGTCATATCATGCATGGTTTTGACGCCAAAAGACTTTCGCCCGCCGCCGATCTGAGCCTCTCGAACGGGAATAAGGAATAAATCGTATCCCCCTCTGTTCTTTTGAACGTAATACAAAATCGATCCGTGAGAGGCAGCAGAGTACGGCCCTGAGGTAAGGCGGCAGCCTCGGGGCGCCCGCGTTTTACCCTCCTCATTTCGAGGTGCTGGGTCTTGCAGGCGAGGCGTTTCATCCACGGATGGTCCATGTTCTGGGCAGCCATCGGGTTCGTGTTACTCGCACCGGTTGCGCAGGCCCATCACATCACCATGCGGCCGGGCTTCTTCGGCCATGTGGTAGTGGACTTGGCCGTCTCGCCGTGGAATGGGTCCTCGCTCTATGTCGCCGCCTTTGGGCAAGGAATTTTCGTCACGCATGATGGCGGGAGCCGATGGGTTCCCCTCCGTGACGGACTGAGCGAGAAAAGCGTCCGCGGCCTTGCCTTCGGCCCCCGCGGGAGAGGGGAAGAGGGCCTTCTCTACCTCGCGACCGATCAAGGCGCCTTCCGGAAGGCGCCCGGCCTCCCGTGGGAGCCCCTGCCGGGGCTTGGGGAGCGAAGCGTCCGCGCCCTCCGGTTTTTGGGGAAACCCTCAGTCCTGTACGCCGCGACAGAAGCGGGCGTGTTCGCCAGCGCCGATGGCGGCCTCGCCTGGGAGGCGCGGAACCGGGGCCTCGCGCATCTGGACGTGCGGGCCTTGGCCGCCGCGCCGGGCCGGATGTACGCGGGGACCTTCGGCGGGGTGTTCCGGAGCGGGGACGGCGGGCGGACCTGGCGGGCCGCCAGCCAGGGCCTGACGGACCCCCAGGTGCGCTTCCTGCTCGCGGAGCCGGGTGCATCCGGCCGCCTCTTCGCCGGGACCGCCCTCGGGGGCGTTTTCGAGAGCCGGGACGGGGGCGGTACCTGGCGGGCCATGAACCGAGGTCTCGTTGACTCCTCCGTCATGTCGCTGGCCTGGGCGGACGGCGCCCTCCTCGCCGGGACGCGGGGCGGACTCTTCCGCCTGCCGCCGGGTGGGGACGCCTGGCACTTCGTCCTGGTGCAGCGCGCTCCACTCTCGATGCCCGCCATCGCGGTGGGCGTGTCCGGCCGCATGTACGTGTCGAGCGGCGGCGAGGTATACGAAAGCCGAGACGGAGGGAAGAAGTGGGCCCTCCTTACTCCAGGCGCTCCTCGCCGCGCCGCCAAGCAGTAACCCTAAAAGGGAGGTAGCCCCTATGCGCCGTTTCCTCGGAAGGTCAGGAGCCGCCGCGCTCGGATTCGCGGCGGCCCTCGTGCTCCTCGGCTCGGCCCAGCCGCGCGAAGCCTGGGCCGCCAGCAACCCGTGCGCCCCCAAGAACCCGTGTGCGGCCAACCCCTGCGCGGCCAAGAACCCGTGCGCCGCCAATCCGTGCGCGGCGAACCCCTGCGCGCCAGGGGCGGCCCGCGGGCCCCAGGCCAAGGCCCGGATGGTTTCGGCCGAGGTGACCGGGTATGACGCCAAGACCCGGCGTCTCACCCTCAACCACCAGGGGAAAACCCTCGTCACCACCCTCAGCCCGAAGACGGTCGTCCGGCTGGGGGCGGATGTGGCCTCCCCCGCCGCCCTCTCGAAGGGCGCGCGGGCGGTGGTCTCCATCCTGGAGAAGGGAAGCGCGCGCGAGGCCCTCTACGTCTATGTGGCCAAGGGAGGCGCCGGCGGGAACCCCTGCGGGAATCCATGCGGCGCCAACCCGTGTGCCGCGAAGAATCCTTGCGCCGCGAAGAATCCCTGTGCGGGAAAAAATCCCTGCGCCGGGAAGAACCCCTGCACGAAGAAGGGCTGGTAGCGGAGACACCGCCGCCGGGAAACCCAGCTGCCGGTATTTTCTGATGAGAAAGGAGGAAACGAATGCGCCGAATGATTCGGATTCTGCCCATGGCCCTGGCGGTGCTGGCCCTCGCAGGGTGGTCTTCCGCCGCTTGGGCGGCCCCGCAGCAGCGCAAGACCATACCAATGGGGCCCTATTTTCAGACCCTGAAGGCCGATGCGTCCATCGACAAGTCGATCGAACGGGGCAAAACGCTCTTCAACGAGCTCGGCTGCGGCGGCTGCCATCCCCGGGGCGGCACTATCGGGGGCGTGCAGCGCAACGTGGCGGGGGACGTGGTGCCGATCCCCGTCCCCGACCTCAGGGGAGCGGCGCTCCACTACCCCCGCCTCTCGATGACGGGCTTCACGGCCAACATCGGGATCATGAACGATCTCTGAAACACCGTTTTCCTCGGCCGTGAGCCGATGGACCCGAACTCCCAGGAGTACATGGACCTCTACGCCTATGTGGCCTCCCTCACCCCGGAGGTCTATAAGTCCATGAAGAAATTTGAGGCCGACCGCCAAGCCCTCATGAAGAAGATGGGCAGCCAGGGCGGAAAGGGGAATCCCTGCGCGCCGGGTGGCGGCAATCCCTGCGCTCCGAGGGGCAATCCCTGCGCCCCCAAGCGTAACCCGTGCGGCAACCCCTGCGCGCCCAAGCGCTGAGCATCCGGGAGGCAGCTTCCCCCACCAGGAGAAATAAAGCCGGCTGGGTCGGCCCAGGGGCGCGGGAGAGGAACGGGCGGCATCTCTCTCCCGCGCCCTCCTCCTGCCGGCTCAGAGATTTCGTGAATGGGAGAGCAACGGCGTGATGATGCAAGTCTTGAGTTTTGCCTTCCAGCGCGCCGTCCTGGCGTTGGGCGTTTTTCTCCTGGCGGCGGGAGCGGCCCAGGCGGCCTACAAGGCGCCGCCCAAGCCGGAGATGCCGGAGAAGGGGGACTACTGGCTGGGCGAGGAGGTCTACAAGGAAATCTGCTTCTCCTGCCACGGCCTCAAGGGCGACGGGAAAGGCCCCAATTGGAAGGCTTCCTACCCGCGGCCCCAGGTGTTCACCAGCCCCCTCATGAAGCGGATGACAGACGAATATGTATTCGCCGTGGTCAAGTACGGCAAGATGAACGTCCTCAAGGAAAAGATGAACGGTTTTAAGCTGAAGCTCTCCCGTCCCACCGCCATGCCCTCCTTCGGAGAAGTCCTCGAGGACGCTCAGATCCGCAAGCTCATCGCGTGGGAGCGGGGCTTCACCACGGGCAAGCAGCCGAACGACCCCGAGATGAAGGAAATCTTCGAGGCCGCTTGCATCCAATGCCATGGCAAAACCGGGCTGGGCAACGGAGAGCGGCCCGTGGGGAGCCAGGATCCCAACAAACCTTTTGTGAGCGAGATCCAGCCGCCTCCCATGAACTATCACCTGAAGGAGCAGATGGAGCGCTTCGACGACAAGTTCCTCTTCTGGCTCATCAAGGTGGGGCGGATCGATGTCTCCGAGCAGGTGAATTACAACTACATGCAGGCCTACGGTCACGTCCTGAAAGACGAGGAGATATGGGGCGTGGTCCGCTACGTCCGCGAGGCCTTCATCAACGGAAAACCCCGGACGAAGAAGTAGCGTGGTTCGGATTCTTTCGGCCCTCCTCCTCTTGGCTGCCCTGGTGGAAATCTCCTCCCACGCCGGGGCGGCCGGAGGAGGAGGAAGCCCCTATTTTCCCGGCGGTCGGCCCATGGTCCTTGTCCCCGCCGGTCCGTTCATCCAGGGCAGCGCGGACGGGCCGCTGGAGGAACAGCCGGCCCGCACGGTCCGGCTGGACGCGTTCTGGATCGACCGGGAGGAGGTTTCCGTCGCCGATTGGGAGCGTTTCCGCGCCGCGACGGGCCATCCCCCCTCGAAGTACGCCGATGATTCCCTCCTCCACCGGCCGGACCTCCCCATTGTGGGTGTGAGCTGGTTCGACGCCCGCGCCTATTGCCGGTGGGCGGGGAAGCGCCTGCCCACCGAGGCGGAGTGGGAGAAAGCCGCCCGGGGGCCGGCCGGACGGCGCTACCCGTGGGGGAGCGAATTCGACCCGGGCCGGGCCGCATCGGAGGGTTCCGCTCCTGAGCCGGTGGGCGGCCGCCCCGGCGGAGAGAGCCCTTACGGGGCGCGCTCCATGGCCGGTGGGGTGTGGGAGTGGACGAACGACTTCTGGGGGGAGTTCTACTACCGGGAGGCGCCGGCCCGGAATCCATTGGGGCCGCCATCCGGCTTCCTGCATACCATCAAGGGAGGCTCATGGCGGGAGCCGCCCGAGTTCCTGCGCAGCGCCACGCGATTCCGCCTGGACGGCATCATCCGCTGGAAGACGGTAGGCTTCCGCTGCGCAAGGGACGCGCGCGGCTAGATTTTATGCCATCGCGAAGCCTTGCCGGTTTTCACCATGCGAAGAGCGGCACGGGGCAAAGTCCGCTTCCCGTTACGGGATGATCTAAAGGGAGATTGGCGGGAACGCGTGGGAGTCGAACCCACCGACGAAGTGATTAGCCCCGTCCACTGGATTTGAAGTCCAGGCGGCACACCGGCACCGATGCGCTCCCACCGGGAGGATACACGCCTCCGGCGGCAGGGAAAAGCGCGTTCCCGTTCTTTCCTTTCCGGTCCCCCTCCTCAAGAAGAGCCGCGGAAAGCGGCCCCTGTCCCAGTACCTCCCTAAAAGTGTAAACACCCTCTGCAAGTCCAAGTCCCCCGGACGGCGACTTGAGGGAGGCCCGCGAGAGGGCGTATCTGGGTTGCGCCCGCTCGGCTTTCGCTCGGATAATGCGGCCATGCGGTCGGTTTCATAGGGGTTGGGGGGTCCGCCGTCCATTCGGGACGGGGAACCGGGACCGGAGAGGTTATAAGGGCGCCCGGGGAAGGGGTTCGCGCCCGGGGGAGGGTGTTTCGGAACGTCGGGGGGTTCATTCAGGCAATCATCTGAGAGAGGAGTGATGGTCCGATGAGTCATCTAATCCGGCATGCGTTGGTGGCGGCAGTGGCATGCGCGGTCGGCCTGACGGCGTCTTTCGGTCCCGCGGGCGCGGCGGAGAAGTATCCATCCAAGGCGGTCACGGTAGTCATCCCGTTCGGGGGATCGGGGGCCTCGAACGTCATTTACCGGGCCTTGTTCGAGTACACGAAGAAGTATCTCGGCCAGCCGCTCGTGGTCGTGAACAAGCCGGGGAGCGGCGGCGCGGTCGGCTGGATGCAGGTGCAGTCCATGAAGCCGGACGGCTACAACCTCGCCTACGGCTCCAACTCGCTCTTCCTCCACACCCACCGGACAGGAGGAAAGCTCGACTACAAGAATTTCGATCCCATCGTGCGGCTGAACGAGTCCGCCTGTGCCATCTCCGTCAACGTCGCCTCGGGCTGGAACAGCCTGAAGGACTTCATCCAGCACGTGAAGGCGAACCCCGGCAAGGTCCGGATGGGGAACGCCGGGGCGGGTGCGCTCTTCGACCTCTGCACCTATCAATTCGAGAAGTTGACGGGCACCAAGATCGTCCACGTCCCCTACCAGGGCGGCCCGCTGGCGGCGACGGCGCTGCTGGGTGGCCACATCGAGTCCGTCATGGTGACCACGGACGATCTGAGCAATGTCCTCTCCACCGGCAAGATCAAGGTGCTCGCCATGGCCGGCGAGAAGCGGGACGAGTACTTTCCGGACGTGCCCACCATGCGGGAGGCCGGGGTGGACATGGTGATGGTGCTGTGGCGTGGCATCATTGCTCCCAAGGGCATGGACAAGGCCCGCGTCGCCATCCTCGAGAAAGCCTTCGAGCAATCCACGAAGGATCGGGGCTACGTCGAGTTCATGAAGAAGAACCGCTTCACGAACGATTTCATGGGGACGGCCGCTTTCACAAAGGCTTATTTCGAGGAGGGAGAGCTGCTGATCGGCCTCGCCAAGATGGCGATCAAGTGACCGGTGCGTGCAGGGCCTGCGGTCCTTCCCTCGCCATGAGCGAGGTGCGCCGGTGAGGGATCCGCGCGATATCGCGATCGGCGTGTTCTTTCTCGCCCTCTCGGGGGTGCTCCTGTTCGCCATCCAGGGTTTCCCCTCGGGGACGCTCGCGGAGGGAATGGGGGCGCGCCTCATGCCGCTCGTCCTGACTCTCTGCTTGGCCTTTCTCTCCCTGCTGCTCCTCCTCCACGGTTTTCGCAGCGGCCGTTATCAGCCTGGGGAGAGCCTGGCACCCGCCGGGCGCGCGCTCGATCCCCCGCTGCTCGGCCCCCACCTCAAGACGCCGGGCATCCTCATCGCCCTCCTGACGGCGTACCTTCTGGTGCTGGAGTACGCCGGGTTCCTTGCCGGCAATGCCGTGTTTCTCCTCCTCGCGACGCGGTCGCTCGGCGCCACGTGGAAGGGCGCCGCGAAAACCAGCCTCTTTCTCACGGTGCTGACCTATCTGATCTTCGGCGTGGCGCTCGACGTTCCGCTACCCGCCTTTTCCCTGCTCGCGAGGTAGGGGCATGCTCGGCGACATGGGAATCTTCTCGCTCTACACCCTGGGGCTCGGCCGGACGCTCCAGCCGGACGTCCTCCTCTTCCTCTTCTTCGGCACCCTAGTCGGCCTCATCTTCGGGGTGATTCCGGGGCTCTCCGCCACGATCGGGATCGCCATCTTCACCCCCTTCACCTTCAAGATGAGCCCCGAGGGCTCTTTCGCCCTGCTGCTTGGGATCTACTGCGGGTCGACATTCGGGGGCTCGATCAGCGCCATCCTCGCCAGCATCCCCGGCACCATCGCCGCCATCATGACCGTCCACGACGGCCACCCCATGGCCCTCAAGGGAGAAGCGGGGCGGGCCATCGGACTGGCCACCATCTCCTCTTTCATCGGGGGGCTACTCAGCGTCGTCGCCCTCGTCTTCTTCGCCCCCCTCATCGCCCGCTGGGCGCTGGAGTTCAGCGCCCAGGAGTACTTCGCCATCACCCTGTTCGGCATCAGCGTCATCGCCTACATCAGCACGGGGTCCATGGTGAAGGGCTTCATCAGCGCCCTCATCGGCCTGCTCTTGGCGACGGTGGGGGCGGACCCGACCACGGCCTATCCCCGCTTCACCTTCGACTCGGTGGCGCTCCTGGGCGGTCTCCCGATGGTCCCCCTCATCGTGGGGGTCTTCGGGTTCGCCGAGGTGCTCCGGATGGCGGAGAAAGATGCTTCCGCCTACAGGCGCATCACCGAGGTGGGAAAGATCATCCCCTCCATGCGGGAGCTCGGGCGGCTCTTCGGGACCATGGCGCGGGGTTCGTTCATCGGCGTCTTCATCGGGGCGGTGCCCGCGGCGGGCGCCTCCATCGCCGCCATCATCAGCTACGGGGTCGAGAAGCGCATCTCCAGCCACCCGGAAACCTTTGGCACGGGCGAGCCGCGCGGGATCGTCGGTCCGGAGTCCGCCAACAACGCCACCACCGGCGGGGCGATGATCCCGATGATGACCCTGGGTGTCCCGGGCGATCTGGTGACGGCCCTCCTGATCGGAGCCATGCTCATCCACGGCCTGCATCCGGGGCCGCTCCTGTTCAAGGATCATCCGCAGATCGTCTCCTCCATCTTCATCTCGTTGACCCTCTCGAACGTCATCTTCCTCGTCCTGGGCCTGTGTGGCGCGAGACTCTTCGCCAAGCTGATCACTTTGCGCCGGGAGGTGCTCGTCTCCATGATCCTCTGCCTCTCCATCGTGGGGACGTATTCCATCGAGAACTCGATCTTCCACGTCTGGGTGTACCTCGTGGGAGGGATCGCGGGCTACGTGATGACGCGGGTGGGAGTGCCCGTTTCCCCCCTCGTGCTCGGCTTCATCCTGGGCCCCATGGTGGAGTCGTTCTTCCGGCAGGCTCTCATCCTTTCCTATGGGAACCCCATCTATTTTTTCGCCCGGCCCATCGCCGCCATCTTCCTTGGCCTCACAATCCTCTTGATGCTCGCCCCCTTCTTGATGAAAAAGCTGTTTGGATATCAATATTCGGGGGGATGAGATGTCCCTGCCCCGCGGAGGCCGGTCCTTCGGCGCGCCCGCCCGCGAGGGGAAGAGTCACTTCGCGGCGCAATTACGGAGGAACACCCGATGCCCGGACGCGTGGGGATGGTGGGCCTGGGCCTGATGGGCCAAGCGTTCTCGGCGAACCTGCTCAAGGCGGGGTTCGAGGTCCAAGGCTTCGACGTCGACAGCCGCCGCATGGACGAATTGAAGCGGCGCGGCGGGAAGCCGGCGGATTCCCCGGCCGCCGCCGTCCGGGGCGTGCGCTGGATGATCACCTCGCTGCCCACCATCGAGATCGTCCGCCAGGCGGTGCTGGGGCCGGGGGGCGTGGCGGAGGGGGCGGAGAAAGGCCTCCTGCTCGCCGACACCACCACCGCCCGCCCGGAGGACTCCGCGGCGCTCGCCGCCGAGCTGACGGCCAGGGGCATCCGGTTCATGGACGCCTCGGTGAGCGGCACGAGCACCATGGCCTGGGAGAAGGATCTCATCGTGGTGGCGGGCGGCAAGGAGGAGGACTTCGACGCCCTCGAGCCCCTCTTCGCCGGCTTCAGCAAGGGAGCCTACTATCTGGGCGCCCACGGCTCGGGCGCCCGGGCCAAGCTCATCATCAACCTCGTCCTCCTGGGCAACCGCCTGGCCCTGGCGGAGGGCCTCACCCTGGGCATGAAGGCCGACATGAAGATGGAAACCCTCCTCACCGTGCTCAAGGAGGGCGCCGCCGGCTCCAAGGCCATGGATCAGAAAGGCGAGAAGATGCTCAAGGCGGAGTACTCCCCCGAAAGCCGCCTCACCACCTCCTACAAGGACGTTGGCCTCATGCTCGAGCAGGGCCGACGCCTGAACTCCCCGCTCTTCGTCACGAGCCTCTACGCCCAGCTCGCCCAGATGGGGGTGGCCAAGGGCTACGCCGACTCCGACCCCGCCTGCATCATCGAGCTGATGCGTGAGATGGCCGGGCTCCCGAGGAGGAAGTAGGGGAGGCGAGCCCATCGAGGAGGCGGCTGCTGGCGGGAGGGTGAGGGGGCGGCTTCGGACGGAGGGGCGGCTACTGCCTCGGCACGGCCGGTCTGTAGTAGGGGCGGTTCGCGAACCGCCCCTAGGCGGCTTCGGCCGGGGGGGGCCGCTACCGCCGCGGCACGGACTGCGGCCGGATGAGATCGCGGACGACCGGGCTCACCCCGGGCAGGTCCGGGCGAATGATCTCCTTGGTGTCCTCGGCCACGACGATGCTGATGCGCCGGTTGCGGGGGTCCTCGGGGTTGGCCGGGTAGCGGAGCCGCTTGTCGGCGTAGCCCCGCACCTGGGCGATCTTTCCCTCGTCGAGGCCCAGGCTCTCCAGCATGCGGCGGGTGATGTTGGCCCGGTCGGCGGAGAGCTCCCAGTTGGAGTAGCCGGGGCGGGTGAGGGGCTGGCTGTCGGTGTGGCCCTCGATGATGATGGAGTAGGGCAGGCGCCGGATCTGCTCGACGATGGCCTTCAGCGCCACGTTGGCCTCGGGTCGGATGCGCGCGCTGCCCGGTTCGAAGAAGGAGGAGCTCTCCTTGTCGAGCAGCTCGATCCGGACGCCCTCGGCGGTGGCCTGGATCGCGATCTGATCCTTCAGCTTCTGCAGCTCGGGGATGTTCTTGATCGCCCCCTCCAGGGTGGACTGGAGGGCCTTGAAGACCTTCTCCTTCATCTCCCGCTGCTTCTCGGCGGAGGCGTCCTCGCCCTGGGCGGTGCTCGCCTCCCGGCCGGTGCCCCCCTCCAGAATCCCCGCGCCGCCTCCGCTCGTGGAGGAGAAGATGCCCGGCGGGTCCCGGAAGTAGGCTCCGACCGCCTGCTTCACCTCCTTCTTGGAGTTGACGAGCCAGAGCACGAGGAAGAGCGCCATCATGGCGCTCATGAAGTCGGCGAAGGCCACCTTCCACGCCGAGCCGTGGCCGCCGCCGTGGCCCTTCTTGATCTTCTTGACGATGATGGGCCGGTTCTCGAGTTTGAAGTCGCCGCCTTCAGCCATGGCTCATTTCTTCTTCCGGAGGATTTCCTCGAGTTCCTTCATGCCGGGCCGCTCGGAGCCCATGATCGAGCGCCGGGCGAACTCGATGGCGATCATGGGCGAGAGCCCCTTCTCGAAGGCCAAAAGACCCGCCTTGATGCACTGGATGTACTGCGCCTCGTCCTGGTTGTTCAGCTCCATGCCGGCCGCCAGGGGCGAGAGGAACCCGTAGGCCGCGAGAATGCCGAGGAAGGTGCCGACCAGGGCGGCGCCCACCTTGTGCCCGATCTCGGCGGGCGGGCCGTCAATCGCGGCCATGGTGAGGATGATGCCGAGCACGGCCGCCACGATCCCCAGCCCCGGCATGGAGTCGGACACCTTGCTCAGCACGCCCGGCGCCCGGGCGGTCTCCTCATGGTGGATCTCGATGTCCGAGTCCATGAGGGCCTCCAGCTCGTGCGAGGCGACGCCGCCCACGATGATGATCTTGGCCGAGTCGGTCAGGAACTCCACCGCGTGGTGGTGGCTCATGAAGCCGGGGTACTTCTTGAAGAGGGAGCTCGACTCCGGCTTCTCGACGTGGGACTCGAGGACAAGGAGGCCGTCCTTCTTCGCCATCTGGAAAATCTCGCTGAGCAGGCACAGCAGCTCGATGTAGTTCTGCTTCTTGATGGTCTTGCCCAGCAGGACCTTCAGGACGCCGCCGAACAGCGCCACCTGGACCTTCATCGGGGTGGAGATGAAGACGGCGCCCAAGGCGGCGCCGAAGATGATGACGACCTCCGCCGGCTGGAACAGGACGGCGAGCTCCCCGTGCTCCATGAGGTAGCCGCCGATGACGGCGCCGAGCACGACGACGATTCCCGCGATTGCCATGCGGCCTACATCCTCTTTAACACCAGCCGAAAGATTACCCTTCGGGGACCTCGATGATGCGGCAATTCTAGCGATTTCATGCCTTTTCCGCCACCTGAACCGGTCAGCCCCCCGCCCGGAGCACGATTTTCCCGAACTGCTCCCCCGCCTCCAGGATCTCGTGCCCCCTCCGGCATTCCTCGAGCGGCAGCACCCGGTCCACCACGGGCCGCAGCCTCCCCTTGGCCAGGAAGCCCAGCACTTTCTTGAACGAGGGCAGGCTGCCCATGGTGCTCCCCAGCAGGGAGAGCTGCTTGGCGAAGAGGACGGTGAGGTTCGTCTTCCCCTGGAAGCCGGTCGTGGCGCCGCAGATGACGATGCGCCCGTGGTAGGCGGCGCTCTTGACGCTCTCCTCCCAGGTGGCCTCCCCGACGTGCTCGAGGACCACGTGGGCGCCCTCCCGGCCCGTCAGCTCGCGCACCCGGCCGCTGATGGACTCCTCCCGGTAGTTGATGACCTCGTCCGCCCCCAGGGCCCGCGCCCTCGCCGCCTTGTCGGCGGTGCTGGTCGCGGCGATCACCCGCGCCCCGAGGAGCTTACCGATCTGGATGGCCGCCGTGCCCACCCCGCTCCCGGCGCCCTGGACGAGGAGGGTCTCCCCGGCCCGTAGGCCCGCCCGCTCGGTCAGCATCCGCCAGGCGGTGATGAAGACGATGGGCACCGCCGCCCCCTCCTCGAAGGAGAGCGAATCCGGCAGGGAGAGCAGGTTTGAGAAGGGGATGCAGATGAACTCGCAGCAGGCGCCGTTCGTCTGCTCCCCGATGATGGAGAAGGCGCCCGGCGGGGGATCGTCCGCCAGGAAATGCGGCACCCCGCCGTAGCCGGCGAGGGGGTAGCCGATCACCCTTTGCCCTTCCTTCGGGGCGGCCGCCCCCGCCAGCCGGGCCACCCCCGGCCCCAGGGCCCGGACCACCCCGGTGAAGTCGCTCCCCCCGATGTGGGGCATCTCGATCTTGAGGCCCGGCAGCCCCCGGCGCATCCAGAGGTCCAGGTGGTTGAGCCCCACCGCCCTGACCTCGACGAGCGCCTCGCCCGGGCCGGGCTCAGGCCGGGGGACCTCCTCCACCCGGAGGACCTCGGGCCCCCCGTGCTCGTGGAAACGCACCGCCTTCATGAATTCCTCCCGCGCCATCGCCTGTGAGGGTTGGCCGGCCGGCCCCGAATGCTTTACCACCCCGGCCCCATGCAGGGCAAGGGAGGGGGGCGCCGAAAGGATTATCAATTTGAGGGTTGGCTGGTCAGTAAGGGCGAGGCATGCCTCGCCCTTACGTATGGGGGCACGCGTCATCGTAGGGGCGTATTGCAATACGCCCCTACGCAATGGCGGATTCACCGCCGGTATCTTCCAAATCGGGCGGGAAGGGCGAGAAGAGGGTCTGCCCGGCGAGGGTTTCGTCCCGGCCGATCCAGTCCCGCAGGGGGCGGAGGGCGGCGCTCAGAGGAGCCCGCCCCTCCCGGTAGCGCTCGATTGCCCGAAGGAAGCGCGCCCGCTCGCTTGGCCGCAGGGGCGAGCCGGCCGCCCCTACGGATTGGCGGAGCACATCCGCGGCCGAGGCCCGCCGGGCGGGCCGCGCCAGGGCGGCGTGGAGGTGGCGTTCATATTCTTCCATCGCCTCGGGCAGCGGCCGCCGCTTGCGGTTCGCGGCGATTTTCTCCAGCGCCTTCGCCTCCCTCTTGTGGCGGGCCAGGAGGAGGAGCCGGTTCGCCTCCTGGAAGCGCGCGAGCGCGGCCGCCGAGGGCCGCTCCTTCACCGCCCGGAAGCGGGCCAGCGCGAAGAGCCGGGTGAGGAAGCGCTCGCGGATGAGGGGATTGCCGAGCCGCGCTTCGTCTTCCACCGCCAAGCCCGGGAAGCGCGCGAGCGCCTCCTCGGCGAAGAAACCCGCCCCCTTGCCGATGGGTTTAGCCGCCTCCGCCCCGGCGTAGCGCTTCACGTCCCCAATCCCGCACGAGGGGGAGCGGCTCTTCAGGATGAAGCCGTCCGCGCCCCCGAGCCCGCCCAGGAACTTCTCCGCGAAGCGGCGCATGGCCCGGGTCAGGTCCCGCCCCGTCGCGGGCTGGAGGAGGGTTCTCTCCCCGCCCCTTTCGATGACGCGGATGGGGTCGCGCGGGACGCCGAGCCCGATCTCCACCTCCGGGCACACGGGCCGGAGCTCCACGTGGGCCGCGAGCTTTCGAAGGAAGGGGAACGGGATGCGCTCCCCGTCGTACCGGCAGGGCGCCAGCTCCAGGCACTGGCTTAGGACGACCACGGGGCGGGGGAACTTCCTCATCGGCCGTCCCCCGCGCAGCGGAAGCCCACCATGTCCAGGCCGATGTCGGCCGGGTTGGCGTGGCGGTAGCTCGCGCGCAGGCACCAGGGGTTGTTGCCCCAGCCGCCCCCGCGCAGGGCGACGAGGCGGGGCTTTCCCGGGAAGGGGCTCGCCGTCCACTCCCAGACGTTCCCCGCCATGTCGAGGAGGCCGAAGGGGGAGGCGCCCGCCGGGAAGCTTCCGATCGGAGCGGTCCTGAGGTGGCCGTCGCTCGCGTCGGCCGCGCAGCAAGGAACCGTGCCGAAGTTGGCGCGGCGTCCGCCCTCCTGCCGCGGCGGCGCGTCGCCCCAGGGATAGCGGCGGCCGTCCGCCCCCCGGGCGGCGAATTCCCACTCCTCCTCGGCCGGCAGGCGCAGGCCCGCCCAGCGGCAGAAGGCGGCCGCGTCGCGCGCGCTCACCTGGACGGCGGGGTGAGTCTCCCGCCCCTCGGCCGAGTCGCCGGGGCCGTGGGGATGGCGCCAGTCGGCGCCCCGGACCTCGCGCCAGCGGCCGTCCCACACGTGGCCGAAGCCCGCGCGCTCGGGGTCGGTGAGGTGGCCTGCCGCCTGGACGAAGGCGGCGAATTGGCGGTTCGTCACCTCGTGTTTCATCATGCGGAAGGGCCGGACCGTCACCCGCCGCGGCGCTTCGTCCGGCTCGCCGCGGGGATCGCCCATCGTGAAGGCGCCGCCCGGGATGTCCACCAGCTCCAGCGCGGCCGAGGCGTGGGCGCGGTGCGCCGCCGCGGGGAGCAGGAACAGGAGGGCGGGGAGCAGGCACCGGCCGAGCAGGACGATGGGGCGGGGCATGGGGAGGGGTCCGGCGAAAGAGGAACCAAGAGTCTATCTCCTTACGGTCTTACCATAGCACAGGTGAATTTTGAGCTAGGCGCTCAAGGACTAGGGATCACACTTTTACTCTATGATTTTTTCACACGAAGGAGATAGAACGAAGGGTCCGGAAACGCCAGCCTGTCATTCCGAAGAAGCGAAGCGACTGAGGAATCCGCTTTTGTCTTGCGGTGTCATGCTGAGCGGAGCGAAGCATCTTCGTCAGCGGCTACCCGCGTAGATTCTTCGCTCCCTCCGGTCGCTCAGAATGACAACTTTTTCGCAGAAGCAGATTCCTCGCTACGCTCGGAATGACGACCTCGGAATCCATCCCTTTTCTTTCATACCCGTTAGACTTACTCGGCCCGCCCCCTCAACTCCTCACGGTCCGCGCCGCTCCGCCCGGATCTGGGCGAGGACGCGCTCCTCGTCGCGGGCCGCGTCGAGGGCCATCGAGATGTCCCGCACGTAGTAGCCCATCCCGGCCAGCATGGCGAGGAAGGCCAGGACGAAGCAGAAGATGGCGGCGCCGTTGGCCGGGGGCCACAGCACGGCGAGCCCGAGGAGCAGGCACGTCGCGAGGGTCAGGATGATGCTGGCCAGCACCCACAGGAGGGCGTTGCGGACCACGATCACGTGCCGGGTGACGGCTTCAATCTGCCGGTCGAGCACCTGGGCCTCGGCGTGCTCCCCCAGGCGCTCCTTCTGGTGGCGCTCCCAGTGGAAGCCCCGCAGGCGGGTGATGATGCCCATCATGCGCGTGTTGATGGAGAGGGCCAGCAGCCCCGCCGCCGAGATGAAGATGGCGGGCGAGAGGAGAGCCGCCACCAGCTGTGCCCCGGTCATCACGGCCTCCTAGAAAGGGGCTCCTTTTGACATACTATTTGTAGTATATATCGATCATCGCGCGTGGGGCTGGCCTGACGCTCCCGGGATTCCATGAAGGGCAGGCGAGGACAGATGAAACGGCATGTCGCCCCCGTCCGGTTCGAGACTTTGGGGCGGATGGTGCGGGAGAACGCCGCCCGCCGGTCTCACCGGTCCGCCATTCTATGGGAAGCGGGCGGCGCGGGGGCCGCCTCCGGCCTGGGGGCGCCATCGGGCGGCGGAGGCGAGGACCGCCACCTCACCCACGTGGCGCTGAACGCGGCGGTCAACCGCTTCGCCTCCGCCCTCGCCCGGCGGGGAGCGGGCCGGGGAGACCGCGTCGCCCTGCTGGTCGGAAACCGCCCGGAATTCGTCGTCGCCTACTACGGCGCGGCCAAGGCGGGCGCCGTGAGCGTTCCCCTGAACACCCGCCTCTCGGGCCGGGAGCTCGCCTATATCCTGGCTGACTCGGGGGCCTCGCTCCTCGTGGCGCAAGAGGACTTCTGGCCCGCCCTCGCCGGGCGCCGCGCGGAGCTCTCCGCTCTGCGGGAGGTGGTCTGGGTCGGAGAGGCCGGCCCCCCGGCGGGCGCCCGCCCCTTCGAGGCTTTCCTGGCGGAGGGAGAAGAGGCCGAGCCCGAAGAAGCCGCCTCGTCCGGCGCCCTGGCCTCGATTTGCTACACCTCGGGCACCACGGGCCTGCCCAAGGGGGCGCTCCTCACCCACCGGAACATCCTGGTGAACGGGAGGAACTGCGAGGCCGTCTTCCGGTGCACCGAGAGCGACCGCACCCTCGTCGCCGTCCCCCTCTTTCACGTGACGGGCCTGACGAGCCAGCTCATCGCCATGGGCTACGTCGGCGCCTCCTGCGTCCTGATGTCGCGCTACAAGACCGAAGAAGTGATGCGCCTCATCGAGAAGTTCCGCGTCACCCACCTCATCGCCGCCCCCACCATCTTCGTCCTCATGCTCCTGCACGAGCGGTGCGCCGGTTACGACATGGACTGCCTCCGCATCGCCTCCTACGGGGGCGGGCCCATCGCCCCCGAGACCGTCCGGGGGATCAAGGCCCGCTTCCCCCGCGCCGAGGCCATCCAGCTCTACGGGCTCACCGAGACGAGCGGGATGGTGACCTATCACCCCGACGAAATGGCGCTCGCCAAGCCCACCTCGGTCGGCAGGCTCGCCCCCGAGTGCGAGCTTTGCACGGTGGACGAAGATGACAACCCCCTCCCTCCCGGCGGGGTGGGCGAACTCTGCGCGCGGGCGCCGAACGTGGTCTCGGGCTACTGGAACAAAGAAGAGGCGACGGCGGAGGCCATGCGGGGCGGCTGGTTCCACACCGGCGACCTCGCCCGCTACGACGCGGACGGCTACTACTACATCCTGGACCGCAAGAAGGACATGATCTGCCGCGGGGCCGAGAACATCTACAGCAAGGAGGTCGAGGACGTCCTCTACACCCACCCGGCGGTCATGGAAGCGGCCCTGTACGGCGTGCCCGACCGGGTCTTCGGGGAGGTGCCCCGGGCGGCGGTGGTCCTCAGGCCCGGCAAGTCCGCGGAGGAGGAGGAGATCCGCGCCTTCTGCGCGGGCCGGCTCGCCGACTACAAGATCCCCACCAAGGTGCGCTTCCTCGCCGAGCTGCCCAAGAACGCAAACGGCAAGATTCTCAAGCGCGCCCTGCGCGAGTCGGACCCCGGCCTCCAGGCGGGCCGAGTCTGAGGCCGGCGCGTCCGCTCAAATCACCGGCGTTTCCCGGTAGGTTCCCCAGACCCCCTTCAGGGTCTCAACGATCTCGCCCATCGAGGCCTTCGCCTTCACCAGTTCGATGGTGACGGGCATGATGTTCTCGTCTTCATCCCGCGCGACGCGTTCGAGCTCCGCCAGCAGACGCCCGACCCCCTCGTTGTCCCTCTCTCGGCGCACCCGCCGGAGGTTTTCGATCTGGCGGTGTTCCGTCTCCGGATCGTACGGGTGGGTTTCGATGCCGGCCGTTTCTTCTTCTTCGACGTACCGGTTGACGCCGATGACCGGGCGCTCGCCGCTGGCCTTTCGGAGGGCGAAGTCGTATGCCGAATCGGCAATCTCTTTTTGGAACCAGCCGTTCTCGATGGCCTTGATGGTGCCGCCCATCGCGTCCACCTTTTCGAGAATCTCGAAGATCCGCCGTTCCATCTCGGTGGTCAGGCTCTCCACGAAGTAGGAGCCGCCGAGGGGATCGATGACGGAGGTGACGTTGGTCTCATCCGCCACCACCTGCTGGGTCCGGAGCGCCAGTTTCATGGCCTCCTCGGTGGGGATGGCGAAGGCCTCGTCGAGGCCGTTGGTGTGCAGGCTCTGTGCGCCGCCGAGCACCGCCGCCAGCGCCTGGTAGGCGGTGCGGATCAGGTTGACCTTGTACTGCGGCCGGGTGAGCGTCGCAGCCGCTGTCTGGCAGTGGAACCTCATGCGCATGGACTCGGGCCTCTCGGCGCCGAAGCGCTCCCTCATGATCTTCGCGTAGACGCGGCGCGCGGCACGGAACTTGGCCACCTCCTCGAAGAAATCGGCTTGGCACACGAAGAAAAACGAGAGCCTCGGCGCGAAGTCGTCCACATGTGCCCCCGCCTTCACCACTTCTTCCACGTAGGCGATGGTGTTGGCTAGGGTGAACGCCGCCTCCTGCAGCGCCGTCGCGCCCGCCTCGGACATGTGATAGCCGGAGATATTGACGGGGTTGTAACGCTTCATGTGCCGCGTGGCATAGAGGATTGTGTCGCGGACGAGCCGTATGGAAGGGCGGACGGGGTAAATCCACTCCTTTTGGGCGATGTACTCCTTGAGGATGTCGTTCTGGATGGTGCCCGAGAGCCGGTTGAGGTCGTCGCCCCGTTTCTGCGCCAGGGCCACGTACATGGCGAGCAGGATCCAGGCGCTGGGATTGATGGTCATGGACACCGAGATTTGGGTCAGGTCTATCCCCTCGAAAAGGGCCTCCATGTCCTCCAGGGTGTCCACCGCCACCCCTTCCCGGCCCACCTCGCCGTGCGACATGGGGTGGTCGGAGTCGTAGCCCATGAGGGTGGGCATGTCGAAGTCGGTGGACAACCCAGTCTGTCCCTGGGAGATGAGATATTTGAACCGTGCATTCGTGTCCGCCCCCGTTCCGTAGCCGGCGATCTGGCGCTTGGTCCAGAGCTGGCCCCGGTACATGGTCGGATAGGGGCCGCGGGTGAAGGGATATTGGCCGGGAAGGCCGATGTCCTCGATCGGGGCCTGCGCCGCATCGAGCCCCGTGTAGATGCGCTTCAGGGGAATGCCGGAGGCCGTCTCGTATTTCCCCTTGTTCTCGGGCTGGCGGGAAAGAAAGGACGCCAGCTCGTTGGCCTCCCATTCGCTGAAGACCTTCTCGAACTGCTCGACAGCCATTCCCGTTGCGGCGTGGCGTCGCTCCATCATGGCCTCAGTCCTTGTAGAAGGCGGCGAGCAGGTCCATCGCCGCGGCGTAGGGGTCCACGTTACGCGCCATCACTTGCTCGATAAGGCCCGCGAACCTGCCATCCCGCCGGCCCACGAAGCGGGTTCGCAAAATCTCCTCGGCCGTCTTGAGGACCCGCATCTCGATGATCCGCCGGCAGCGGCGCTCCATCCCGCCCGATCCGTCCAGGCGGGCCCGGTGGCCGTCGATCGCCGAAAGCAGATCGCCGGTCCCCTCGTCGCGTTCAGCGCTCGTCGGCACCACGGGAACCACCCAGGCCGGCTCTCCATCTCCGGAGGGGCCGAGGGCGAGCATGGCCTTCAGGTCGGCGAGTGTCTTGTGCGCGTCGGCGCGGTCGCACTTGCTGACCACGTGGATGTCGGCGATCTCTAGGAGGCCAGCCTTGATGGCCTGAATCTCGTCCCCGAGGCCGGGCGCCGAAACCACCACCACCGTATGCGCCGCCCGTGCGATGTCCACCTCGTCCTGGCCGACGCCCACGGTCTCCACCAGGACGAGGTCGAAGCCGGCCGCGTCCAGAATGTCCACGGCATCCAGGGTGGATCGGGCCAGGCCACCCAGCGCCCCGCGCGTGGCCATGCTTCGGATGAAAACGCCGGGGTCGGCCGTGAGCCCGGTCATCCGCACGCGGTCGCCCAGGATGGCCCCTCCCGAAAAGGGACTGGAGGGATCGACGGCGACGATCCCAATCTTGCGGCCGCTTTCGCGGACGGCCCGGGCCAGCGACCGCACGAGGGTGGACTTGCCGCTCCCCGGAACTCCGGTGAGGCCGACCACGTGCGCCTTGCCGGTGTGGAAGTAAATCTCGGCCAGGGCGTGGCGGGACCCCTCGTCACCCGCCTCGGCCCGCGACATCATCCGCGCGATTCCCCGCACGCGGCCCGCCAGGACCTCGGAAACCAGCTCGCCGGAGGGCGTTCGGGCCATGACGTCAGGCATCCATCTTCTGCTGGAGCGAGCGGAAGAGGTCCCGGTCGTCGACCACCCGCCGCGCCTTGAAGTCCGTACGCGGGAGCACCCCCGCTTCCACCACCTCGACCCGGGCCCGGACGCCCAACACCCGGTTCAGGCCGGCTTCCGCCCGGCGGCGCAACCCTTCGATGGCCTCCTCGCCCGCTTCGTACACCGCCTCTTTGGCGTCCAAGCGCACCAGCAGCTCATCCATGGCGCCGTCGCGGGTGATGATGATGCGGTGCTCGCCGCCGTAGTCCGAAAATCCGTTGAGCACCGAGTCGATGGCGCTGGGATAGATGTTCTCCCCGCGGATGGTGAACATGTCGTCGATGCGGCCGTAGATTCCCTGGGGAAGGCGCGGATAGGTGCGCCCGCATGGGTTGGGCTCCTCCACCCAGTGGGTGAGGTCGCCCGAGACCAGACGGATCATCGGCTGGGAGGTTCGCTCCAGATGGGTGTATACGGGCGTGCCCCGGCTGCCGTAGGGTACGCGGCAATGGGTCTGGGGATCGCAGATCTCGGTGTAGACCATGTCTTGCCACAGCAGCATGCCCTCGGTCTCGTAGCTCCCGGCCAGGTTCATCCACGGCGTCATCTCGGCCATGGAGCCGCAATCGATCGCCCGGGCGCCGTAGGCCTCCTCGATGCGCTGGCGGATGCTCGGGACCGAGGCCCCGGGCTCGCCCGAGAAGAACATCTGCCTGAGCCCGAAGTCCCTGGGGTTCAGCCCTTCCCCGGCGGCCACCTCGGCCAGATGAAGCGCATAGGAGGGCGTACTGTAGAAGGCGGCGGGCTTGACCAGGTTCATCCACATGGCCGCCCGCGCCGTCATGCCCGGTGCGCCTGCGCCGAAGGGGAAGCACTTGGCGCGCAGGCGCTCGGCGCCCAGGAGCGTCCCCCAGGAGCCCATGTAGAGGCTGAAAACGGCGGCGACGAATACGATGTCCCCAGGCCGGATGCCCATGCCCCACATCACCCGGGCCTGGTTGTTGGCGATGGCTTGCCAGTCGTCTCGGCCGATGGCGAAAATGGTCGGCCGTCCGGTGGTGCCGGAGGTTCCGTGGATGTGATGGACCTCCGTCGGGGGGATGCACAGATAATCCCCGAAGGGTTCCGCCCGGGCCTGGGACTCGCGCAACTCCGCCTTGGTGACCACGGGCACCCGCTCGAAGTCCTCCAGTGAATGGATGTGGTCGGGATGAATTCCGGCTTCGTCCCACTTTCGCCGGTAGAACGGCCCGTGCGCGTAGGCGTAGCGCATCACCTCGCGCAGCCGCCCGAGGATGGCATTTTCGCGGTCGCCGGCGGGCATGGTCTCGCGCGCCGGAAACCAGTGCCGGCTCGAGGCGGCCGGCATATAGTCGGGGTCGTACCTGGGCGGGAAAGACCAGTACTCCACGGCGACGCCTTCTCCTGGCGACAAGGGTCTCCGCCTAACGGCGGCTCCGCGCCGCCACCAGCCGCCTCACTGTGTCGACGATCACGTCCGGTGTGGTGTCCTGCAGAAGGACCTCGCTTACCCCCCGGTTCTTCAGGTCAGCGGCGTCCTCGTCCGACATCACGCCGCCGGCAAGCACGATGATATCCTCGGCGTCGTTCATCTTCAAGAGGTCGATGATGCGGGGAAGGATTGTCATGTGGGCGCCGGACAGCAGACTTACCCCGAGCACGTCCACATCCTCCTGGATGGCGGCGTCGGCCACTTCCTCCGGGGTGCGGTGGAGGCCGGTGTATATCACCTCCATGCCCGCGTCGCGCAAGCACCGTGCAACCACCTTGACACCGCGGTCGTGGCCGTCGAGTCCGACCTTTGCCACCAGCACACGGATGAGATCCCTCTCCTGGCTCATCTCTGCCTCACGCAATCGACAGCCCTGCGAGCGCCACCTGTCCCATGAATCCGGCTCTCGAGCGCCTTCGCCCTCTCTACGCAAACACCGAGGGATCAACCGATATTTTCCCAAATTTACCTGGGTTAAAACAGTCTAGCAAACTGAGCGCCAGATTCTCCCCGGAACCCTTTGATAAGCAGTTCCAGTTATTTTTACGGAGCCAAAATCTCAGATGGTCATCATTGATGTCATCGTTCCATTTGTTCTTGCGGGCTGTGCCATCTATCTCCTTGTCCCGAATTCTTTTTCCTGGCCGGCCCTACCTCCCTTCATACCCATAGAACCCCCGCCCGCTCTTCCGCCCCAGCCAGCCCGCCGCGGTCATGCGGCTAAGGAGGGGCGGGGGGCCGAAGCGGGGCTCGTAGAGCTCGCGCGCCATGGCCTCCGCGACGAAGGTCAGCACATCCACGCCCACGAGATCGCTGAGGGTGAGAGGGCCCATCGGGTGGCCCAGGCCCTCGCGCACCGCCTGATCGAGCGTCTCGCGCGGGGCCAAGCCCTCGTCGTAGAGCTGGGCCGCGTGGTTGAGGAAGGGCACGACGAGGCGGTTCACGAGGAAGCCGGGGCGGTCCTTCACGGGGATGGAGATCTTGCCGAGGCGCCGGCAGAAGGCCAGGCCGAAGGCGGCGATCTCGGGCTCGGTCTGCTGGGCCTCGATCACCTCGACCAGGCGCATGGCGTAGGGCGGGTTGAAGAAGTGGAGCCCGAGCACCCGCCCGGGCCGCCTCGTCTGGGCGGCCATGGCGGTGACGGGGAGGCAGGAGGTGTTGGTGGCGAGGATGGCCTCCTCTCCCGCGACGCCGCCGAGCCTCTTGAAGATATCAAGCTTGAGATCGAGATTCTCCACGGCCGCCTCGATGACGAGGTCGCACCCGGCGAGGCTCTCCAAGTCGGCGCTTCCCCGCAGGCGCCCGAGAGTGGCCTCCTTCTCCGCCTCCTGCATCTTCCCCCGCTGGACGGCGTCGGCGAGATTCTTCTGGACGCGCCCAAGGCCCGCTTCGAGCGCCTGGGCGTTCACCTCGACGGCACTGACTTCCAAGCCTGACGTGGCGCACACCTGGGCGATGCCGCTCCCCATGGCGCCCAAGCCGATGACCCCCACCCGGCGGATGCCCTCCGCCAGCGCGGTGCCCGCCGAGAGATCCCGCGCCCCCGCCGCCTCCGGCAGGGCCTCGGCGTCGCCTTGGTCCGAGGGCCGCTGATACGTGAAGAAGCCCCGGCCGGATTTCATGCCCAGGCGCCCCGAGGCGATCATGCGGTCCGCCAGGGGGGGAGGGGCGTAGCGCGGGTCGCCGAGCTGCTCGAAGAGGGAGAGCGCCGCCTCCCGGTGCCTGTCCAGCCCCTGGATGTCGAGGAGGCGCATGGGTCCCATCTTGTAGCCCAGGCCCAGCTGAACGCCTACGTCAATGTCCGAAGAAGTGGCGTAGCCGGACTCCACCAGCCGGATGCAGTCGTTGAGGAAAGGGACGAAGAGGCGGTTCAGGATGAAGCCGGGGGTGTCCTTGACCACGAGGGGGGCGAGCCCCGCCCCTTTCAGGAAGGCCACGGCGGCCTGGACCGTTCCCTCGCCCGTCAGGGGTCCCGGGGCCACCTCGACGAGCCCGCTGAAGGGGGCCGGATGGCGGAAGTGGAGGGCCACGACCCGCTCCGGGCAGCCCGAGGCCGCGCCGAGGGCGGCGGCGGAGAGGGTGCCGGTGCTGGTGGCCAGGACGGTCCCATCCTCCGTCAGGCCGGCGAGGCGGCGGAGCAGGGCGCCCTTCTCGGCCAGGCCCCCCGGGAGGGCCTCGATGGCCAGGGCGCAGCCGGGGGGGATAGGATCGCCCGCCCCGGCGAGGGTCACCCGCACGCCCCCCTGGGTGAGGGCGGCGGAGATGGCGGAACCCTCGCCGATGACGGCGGCGTGCGTCTCGCTCATCGCCGGATCTCCCGATTCAGGGGTGAATGGTCCATGTGGGAAAGGACCGCCGTAGGGTTTTGTAGGTTTTTCCGCCGGTGAGTGTCAAACCGGGAAGGCGGCTTGCGCCCAGCCGGACTTTCCGGCTATGGGGAATGCGCTATGGCGATGATCCGGGAAGACATCGAGAAGGCGATCGAGGCGGCCTCGCGGGCGCGGAAGCCGGTTTCCCTCCCGGGGGCGGACCTGCGGTGGTCGGACCTGAGCGGCCTGGACCTCTCCGGGGCGGATTTGAGCGGAGCCGTCTTGGCGGGCGCCTCGCTCCGGGAGGCGGATCTCTCGGGGGCGGATCTCTCCCAGGCGGATCTTCAGGGGGCCGACCTGGAGGAGGCGGTCCTGGACGACGCCTCCCTGGCCGAGGCCGACGTGGCCGGGGCGAATTTCCGGGGGGCGAGCCTGGTGGGGGCCGACCTGGAAGGGGTGAACCTGGACGAGGCCCTCCTCGACGGCGCCCGGTTCCTGTGAGCGGAAGCGGCGAAATCGGATTCGAATAATTTTCAATGAAATCCGGGATAAACGGAGCCCGGATCCTCACGGGCGATTTCTTCTCGCCTTGTTCAGCCTCCGAAAATGGCCTTTCCGGCTTGCAGGGCCCTAGAAATGGGGATATGAATGCGCCGCTCGCGCGTTTGTGCGGATATCGGGCGAGAGTCAGTTCCTTTCTGAGAGGGCAGGGAAAATGGGCAGGTCTGCGGTGTTCATCGACGGGGCATATATCGAGTTTCTGATTCGCGAGGAGTTCGCCGAGATGCGGGTGGATTTCGCCCGCCTCTCCCAGCGCCTGGCCGGCAACAAGGAGCTCCTGCGCACCTACTACTACCACTGCCTCCCCTACCAGGGATCCAACCCGACCGAGGAAGAGACGAAGCGCTACATGAACAAGCTGCGCTTCTTCCGCACCCTGGATCGCCTGCCGCGCTTCGAGGTGCGCCTGGGGGAGATCGTCTACCGGGGCGTGCGCGAGGACGGCCGGGAGAACTTCGTCCAGAAGCGCGTGGACATGATGCTCGGCGTGGACCTCGTGCGCCTGGCCACGAGCGGCCAGATCACCGACGCCATCCTCGTGGCGAGCGACAGCAACCTCGTGCCCGCCGTCTCGGCGGCCAAGGAGTGCGGGGTGCTGGTTTCGCTCTTCCACGGGCGCAAGGCCGGCGCCAACGAGGACCTCTGGACGCTGTGCGACGAGCGCTACGCCATCACCGAGGACCTGCTGACCGCGGTCCAGCTCGCCCCCCGCAAGGACGGCCACGGGGCGGTGCACGAGATGCCGGCCCAGACGACGCTCTCGGCCTGAGACCCTCCCCCGGACGGGAAAAAGGGGGGCGGCCTGCGCCGCCCCCCTTTCTTGTTTGTTATCTCTCCTCAGCCATACACCCCGAAAATCGGCGGACCAAGCCACCCCGCCTGGCTCCTGCCCCGCGCCAAAGCCGTGGGTCTACCTGAACCGGACCCGCCCCAAGCTCGCCAGGATCGGCAGGGACATTGCCTGAAGCAGGACCGACGCGGCGACCATCGCCATCACGGACCAATCGTAGAGGAACCCCATCAGGGCGCTGCCCGCGAACCAGGCCGCCCCAAAGCCCGCGTTGAAGATCCCATAGGCCGTCGCGCGGCGGTGGCTCGGCGCGAGCGCCGCGATGGCCGCCCGCATCACTGACTCCTGCGCCCCCATCCCCACTCCCCACAGCACCATGGCCGCCACGGCGGCTTCCAGGCCGCCCAGGACGGCCAGGGGGACGGCGGCCAGCGAGAGCCCCGCCGCCAGGATCATGGCCCGGATCCCGACGCGGTCAAACAGCCGCCCGAGGGCGAGGGCGGCGATGGCGTCCGCAGCCATCGCCACCGCGTAGAGGGTGGGAATCCAGACGACGGGAACGGTTTTCGCCTTTTCGAAGTGGAAGGCGAGGAGAGGGAAGTCGGCAAACCCGGCGCCGATGAGCATCGCACCGGCCATGTAAATCCAGAAGGACTTGGGCAGGCCCTCCGCCGTCATGGGAGGGGGCGCCAGCTCGAAGTCCCGGGGGCGTGGATACGAGAACCGCGCCGCGAGGAGCACCGCGAGGGCCAGAAGGGCCGGGACGAGGAGAATGCCGAAGCCGGTGCGGTACTCTCCGCCGAAGTAGAGCACGGCGCTGATGATCAGCGGGCCCGCGATCGCCCCCGTCTGATCCAGGGCCTCGTGCAGGCCGAAGCCCCAGCCGAGGCCGATCCGGCTGCTGGCGTGGGAGAGCATCGCGTCCCGGGCCGGGGTGCGGATCGCCTTTCCCATTCTCTCCGAGACGATGAGGATGGCCGCCAGCTCCCAGTGGTGCACGAGGGCCAGCAGCGGGACGGCGAGGAGGTTGATGGCGTAGCCCGCGATGGTGACGGCCCAGTAGCGGCCCGTCCGGTCGCTCAGGTAGCCCGACGCCAGGCGGACGGCGTAGCCCACGAGCTCCCCAAGCCCCGCAACGACGCCCACCGCCGTGGCGCCCGCGCCCAGGACCGCCAGGAAAGGCCCGGTGATGCTCCGGGCGCCCTCGTAGGTCATGTCGCCGAACAGGCTGACGACCCCGATGAAGATGATGAAGCCGACGGCCCTGCGGCGCGGAAGATCCGCTCCGGACTCCTGCGCGGGCGCATCCTTGCCCATCTCACTGCCCTCCGAGGATGGAGAGGAAGTCTTGCGGGGAGGGCTTCTGGACCAAGCACCGGGAGCCGGGAAGTGCCGCCCCGCAGACCCCTCTCGGGTCTCGCACGGCAGGAGTCATCAGCCGCATCGGCGGTTGGGCAGGGGGGACTCCATCCCCCTTGTTGGAAGTGCGGATTCTCCGTCCGTCCGCTCTTTTCGGCAACCTCCGCTGGGGCGCGAGGGAGGAAGGAACTATGCATGCTTTGCAAGTCTTCAGAGGGCATGGTATTATTTATCCTGGAAAATCAGGGGCGATGGAGTTCGCCGGGTACCGCCGTCTCTCGGGCGGCTGATAACTCCTACCGGTTCGGTAGGAGTTTTTCTTTTTGGGCGGGCGGGCAGCATGGACAAGGAATCGAGCATAAGCCGTGAGCGCGCCTCCGGCCTGGACGGCCGCCCTCCCGGGGAGAGGGAGGAATTCGATCATTTCTGCTACTTCCGCCTGATCGACGCCTTCTCCGAGGAAGGCTGCCCCGTCTGCATCTGCCTCCGGAGGAGCGCGTGCCGCTACCTCGATGCCCTGTTCTACGAAAGCGTGAACGATGTGGGGGTCCGCGCGGTCCTCCGCCGCGCCGAGGGCTTCTGCAACTGGCACGCCTGGATGGCGGCGGAGATCCCCAACAGCCAGCTGGGGATCGCCATCATCTCCGAGGACCTCCTGGGGCAGGCCCTCCGGCGGCTCCGGAGGACGCGCTTCGGGCCTCCCGGGGGCGGGTGGATGGCCCGCCTGTTCTGGCGGCTTCGCCCCAGCGGTTCCCGCTTTTTGATATCGGCCTCCCGGGGGCGCAAGGCGCCCTGCCCGGCCTGCGCGCTCGGGAGGCAGGCGGAAGCCTCCTACCTTTTTGGGATGCTCCGCTTCATCGAAGACCCCCAGTTCGAGCGCGCCTTCGACGCCTCGGCGGGCCTTTGCCTCCCCCATTTCCTCCGGCTCGCCGAGGGCTATCCCTCCCATCCCAACCTGGAGATCGTGGCGAGGCGGAGCGAGCAGAAGTGGAAGGAGCTTCAGGATCGGCTGCGGCGCTTCGCCGCCAAGCACAGCTACACCGCCTCCGAGGGATTCACCGAGGAGGAGTCCCGCTCCTGGCGCTTGGCGGCCGAGATGCTCGCCGGGGGGCGGGGAGTTTTCGCCAATGAGCTTCATCAGGCGCCTCCCTCCAGCGGACGAAGCGCGGCGGCGCATGTTTTCCCTTCGAGGCGTCCCGATCCATCCCTTGGCAACTCCGGGCATCCGGTGGACCCCCGGTTCGAGGCGGAGAAGTTGAAGCTCCGGGTGGAGGAGCTGCGCTCCCAGCTCTTCGAGGCCGCGAGCGAGGCGTCCTCCCTTCACTACCGCTACTGGCAGGCGCTTGAAAAAATCAAGGAGCTGGAGAGGGACCTCACGGCCGCGCGAGCCGGCGCGCGGATGGGGGAGCTATTGGTGGAGAAGCTGCGGGACGAGGTGGCCTGCCTCAAGCGGCAGGCGGGGATGAATACCCAGTGAAGAAGCGTGGCAGGCGGACCATCACCGAGCAAAGCTACGCGGCGGCGCGGCTGCTCGACGCCCTCGGCCGGGAGGGCTGTCCGGTCTGCCACGACATCGCCCGGAGCGACCGGCACTACTTCTTCTGGTTCTTCGTCGAGAGTTACTTCTCCTCTTATACGCTCGATCAGCTATCGGCTTCCTTGGGCTTCTGTCCGGCCCACGGCGCCCGGCTCGCCCGATCCTCCGGGGATTCCCATCAGTTGACCTATGTTCACGAGGACATGGCCCGGCGGATCATTCGGGCCTTGGGCGCCCTGTCGCGGGGCGGCGCGGCCGGGCGGAAGCGGAAGGCCGGCCTGCTCCGCCCCGGCCCCTGCCCGCCCTGCCGTGAGCGGGAGCAGGGGGCCGCGAGCGCCGCCTTTTGGCTGGCGGCCATCCTCGAAGAGCCCTCTCATGCGGGGAAGTATGGCGATCCCGGCCTGCTCTGCTTCCCCCACCTCAGGCTGCTCTGCCCCCGCGTGGGGGGAAAGACGCTGGAAGGGCTCCTCGCGCTGCACCGGGAGCGCATGTCCACGGAGGCGGATTCCCTCTCCGCGCGGAATCTGTGCCGCATCTCCCCCGGCGACAAGGAAGGGCTGCTGGAAACCCTCCTGCCCGCCCTGCGCCTCGCCGTGGGCCATGACCGCGGGCTGCGGACCCTTCCCGAGCCGGGAGAGGCGGCGGAGGCGCCCCGGCTGCGGGACCCCGCGGGGGACTTCCTGGAGAGGCTCCGCTGGAGCGACGCCTGTCCCGTCTGCCTGGAGGTCAGCCGGGCCTGGGGCGACTGGCTCCGCTGGCTCGATGAAGCCGCCCAGCGGGGAGTGGAGATTCGGGATCTCCTGCCGGGGTGCCCGGATCATGTCTGGGACACAATCCATATGGGAGGAAAGGCCCTGGCCGTCGCGGTGGCCCAAAAAGCCCTCGGGGATACCCTCGGCCAGCTCGCCCAGTCCATGAACACCTTGGCGCCCGCCGAAAAGAAGAAAGAAACCAAATGGCCCTTGGTCGGACGCCTCCGGGAATTTCTGCCGGAGCCGCCTCCCCCCTACGCCGCCGCCCGGAGGGTGCTGACCCGGCCCCCCTGGTGCCCCGTCTGCAACCACCTGAACGAGGTGAGGGACCGCTCCCTCCATCTCTTGTTCGCGCTCCTCCGGGGCAGGCCAGGGCGGACCGCGATGGAGAACGGCTATGGTCTCTGCCTGAAGCACTTCTCCCGCGCCCTCGCTCTCCGGCCTGAAGAGGGGGTGGGCCGCTTCCTCGCCGAGGTGGAGTCCGCCCGTCTATCCCTGCTCCTGTGGGAGCTGGAGGAGGCCCGGCGGAAGGCCGCGTGGTCGGTGCGTCCGGAGCCCCGGGGCACCGAGAGCTGGGCCTGGAAGCGGGGGGTGTGGCGGTTCTCGGGGCGGCTGGGGAACGGCTCGGACGCCCAGCCCGAGAAGCCTTCTATATCTCCGGTGGCGGAAACGGCGAAGGGATGAGGCCGGGGGCGCGGTTCCTCTCCCTCAGTCGTACACCGTCTCCATGTAGTGGCCGGAATCCACCTGGGCCTCGATGACGGTGGGGCCCGCCGCCCCCAGGGCCTTCCGGAGCGCCCGCTCCAGCTCCTCCGGCCCG